>JAFWPR010000165.1 GCA_017545225.1 Clostridia bacterium | reverse complement strand
TATGAACAATCACGTAACGTACGTCCTAACTGATGAATACACCGTTCCTCCCCAGCCTCCGATTATGTTCATTGACGTTCCGGACGACGCGTATTTCAAAGCGCCTGTCGACTGGGCTGTGTCAAAAGGTATTACAAAGGGAACGGGCGAGAGCACGTTCTCGCCTGAAGATCCCTGCACCAGAGGCCAGGTCGTGACGTTCCTGTGGCGCGCCGCGGGCGAGCCGGAACCGACTGCCGCATTCAATCGGTTCAGTGACGTCAAAGAAGACGATTACTTCTACAAAGCGGTCCTTTGGGCTATCGACGGTTCGATCACAATGGGAACGAGCGATTATACGTTCTCTCCCGACGCGCCCTGCACGAGAGCGGAGATTGTGACCTTCCTTTACAGGTATGCAAAAGGTTCGGCAGCGGAAGCGGCCAACCCGTTCACCGACGTCGCCGCTGCGGATTACTTCTACGCTCCCGTAATGTGGGCTGTCGTGAACAAGATCACGACGGGCACGAGCAACACGACCTTCAGCCCGAACGATACTTGCACGAGAGCGCAGGTCGTTACTTTCCTGTACAGAAACTCAAACAAATGAATCAAAACGGCTTGACACAAAAAGAGGTCTCATCACGAGACCTCTTTTTGTGAAAAGGGGAGATCACACTCCCTCATTTCCCGTTTTCAATTACCGGACTGTCGACTGCTCTATTCAATCTTGCAATTCTGCCGAAACAGAGTTATAATATAATATTATAAAATAAATACCGGAGGCAGATGGATCCATATGGATAATTTTGATCTGAACGCCCTTGTGTCCGTTTTGAAGAAGACGGGCAAAATGACGATTGGTGCGTTCCGTGATTTCCTCTCGCAAACCGAAAAGGATTATTCGCCCGCCGAGGGTAAGCTCTCGGCGAAGGAGCGGCTTACCGCGCTCTTTGACGCGGGCACGTTCACCGAGACCGGCGCGTTCGTCAGGCGCAGAATGAGCGAGTTCGACGGAGAGAAACCCGACGAATTCGAGGGCGTCATCACCGGATGGGGCTCAGTAGGAGGACGGCTCGTCTTCGCCTTCTCGCAGGACCTCTCCCGCACGGGCGGCGCGGTCAGCGAGGCGCACGCTAAAAAGATATGCGAGATCTACCGTCTTGCGACCGAGAACGGCGCTCCCGTCGTCGGTTTTTTCGACAGCTCCGGGGCGTTCATCCCCGAGGGAGTAAGGGCGCTCGCGGGATACGGCAGGATCATGAGGGCGTCTTCCCGCGCGTCCGGGATCGTTCCTCAGATCGCCGTCATTCCGGGCTACTGCTCAGGCGCGTCCGCCGTCATCGCCTCCATGTTCGATATTTCGTTCATCGTTGACGGTGCCGGCTCGATCTCCGTCGCTCCGCCGTTCTTGACGGACGGTGCGGGCGGCGCGGAATTCTCCGCGTCTTCCGGCGCGGTCTGCGGCAGAGTCGCAGACGACGGCGCGGCCGTAAAGGCGATCCGCTCTCTCCTTCCTTACTTACCCGACAACAACGAGGCGGGCGTCCCGCTCATCGACACTCCGGACGACGCGAACAGAACGGTCGACGTCTCGTCTTATCTCTCCTCCCGCGACCCGAAAGAGCTCCTTTCCGCGGTCGCCGACGACGGCAAATTCACAGAACTGTATAGAGAGTGCGCTCCCGGGATCGTGACCGCTCTCTGCTCGTTCGGCGGCGTGCCGACGGGCGTGATCGCGACCAACGGAGCGGTAAACGAAGGCGTGCTTACGTCCGACGCCGCGAGAAAAGCGGCGCGCGTCGTGTCGTTCTTCGACGGACTGAATATCCCCGTTCTCACCGTGGTCGATTCTGCGGGACTTGAAAAGTCCGCTGAAGCGGAGAATG
This sequence comes from Clostridia bacterium, assembly GCA_017545225.1. Taxonomy (GTDB): domain Bacteria; phylum Bacillota; class Clostridia; order Oscillospirales; family CAG-272; genus RUG11130. Next base: position 2,776 of record JAFWPR010000165.1, on the reverse strand, counting down.
CTCCGTACGCATCGAATCTCGCAAAGCTAGCGGCCGCTTACGCTTCCGCTTCAACGCCTCTCGTCACGCTCATAACGGGCGAGGCGTACGGTACGGCGTTCGCCGTACTCGGCTCCAAAGCGATAGGCGCCGACGTGGTCATGGCGCTCGAGACGGCAAAGATCGCGGCCATGCCCGCCCCGACCGCCGTTGCGTTCCTCAAAAACGGACAGATCTCGGCGAAAGTCAGCCGCGAGGAACTTGAAAAGATCTGGGACGAGACGGTCGCGAATCCCGTCGAGGCGGCGTCCTCCGGCGAGATCGATGAGATCGTCGCCGCGGCCGAGATCCGTCAGCGCATCTGTTCCGCGATCTACATGACGGCAAACAAGTCGGGCGCGTGGAACGCGCGCCGTCATCCGACGCCGTCGCTCTGAGATCGGAGGGTGCAGAATGAATGCGTTGATCAACGCGGCGGTCCTCGCCGAGAGCGATATCAATTCCGTTCTGAACAACGGCATGTCGCTCTCAGAGAAAGCCGCGCTCTCACTGAAGATGATCCTGATCGGGATGGGTACCGTCTTTTCCGTCCTGTTCATAATCTGGTTTTTCCTCACGATCTTCCGTCTTGTCATGGACAAGGCAAAAAAGAAAAAAGCGCCTGCGGCTGCGGCTCCAGTTCCGGTAGATTCGGAAGAGAAAACGCCCGACGACGGCGCGCTCATAGCGGCGATCACCGCCGCGATCACGGCGCTCAGGGAAGAGCAAGGCGTTCCATCACCGTCCTCGTTCAGGGTCGTCTCGTTTGAAAAGCGCGGCGCCTCCCGCCCGTGGAAAAAGAACAGATAATGAAAGGAATCAACATATATGAAAAAGTACAGCGTTAAAGTCAACGGAACCGTTTACGAAGTAGAAGTAGAAGAGGTCACGGGGTCCGCGCCGGTCGAAACGAAAGCGGAGCCCGCTCCCGCGGCTCCCGCAGCCGCGCCCGTACCCGCGCCTGAAAAGAAAGCCGAAATCCCCGCGGGCGGCGTCGCCGTCAAGGCTCCGATGCCCGGCACCGTTCTCAAAATGAACGTGAAAGTCGGCGATAAGGTCGAAAAGAACGCTCTCGTTTGTATCCTCGAAGCGATGAAGATGGAAAACGAGATCTTCTCGCCCGAAGCGGGCACCGTCACCGCGATCAACGCTCCTCAGGGAGCGTCCGTGAACGCGGGCGATGCGATCGTCACCCTCGGGTAAAGGGGAAACTGTTCAAAGGAGTATATTGCTTTGCAGTTTATATATGATTTTTTCGAGTCAACGGGCATAGCGCGGCTCGCCTCCGATCCCGCGCACCTGATAAAGACTCTGATAATGTACGTCATAATCGGCGTGCTGTTCTTCCTCGCGATCAAAAAGGGATTCGAGCCTCTGCTCCTGCTCCCGATCGCGTTCGGAATGCTGCTCGCCAACCTTCCCGGAGCCGACCTGTTCCACATGGAGAAGTTCTTCCTTCAGGATCACGTCGACATCGTGGCGGTCATCAGCGAGGGCTCGCTGCTCGATTTCCTCTACCTCGGCGTAAAACTCGGTATTTATCCGTCGCTTATCTTTATGGGCGTAGGCGCCATGACCGATTTCTCGCCTCTGATAGCGAATCCCAAGTCGCTCTTTCTCGGGGCGGCGGCGCAGCTCGGCGTTTTCGTTGCGTTTACGGGCGCGATCTTCATCGGCTTTACGCCCAATGCCGCGGCCTCGATCGGGATAATCGGCGGTGCGGACGGGCCGACCGCGATCCTCGTCACGAAGATACTCGCCCCCGTTCTGCTCGGCGCGATAGCGATCGCCGCGTACAGCTACATGGCTCTGATCCCTATCATTCAGCCGCCGCTTATGAAACTTCTCACCACGAAAAAAGAGCGTTCGGTCGTCATGAAGACCCTGCGCCCCGTCTCCAAACTTGAAAAGGTCGTCTTCCCGATCCTCGTCACGCTCGTCGTAACGCTGATCGTCCCGAGCGCCGCGCCGCTCGTCGGTTTCTTGATGCTCGGCAACCTCTTCAACGTTTGCGGAGTCACGGACCGTCTGTCGAAGACGGCGCAGAACGAACTAATCAACATTGTCACTATCTTCCTCGGCGTCTCGGTCGGAGCGACGGCGAACGCTGAGAACTTCCTGTCTCCGACGACGCTTTACATCATCGTTCTCGGCCTTTGCGCGTTTGCGATCTCCACGTGCGGCGGACTTCTTCTCGGCAAACTCATGTACGTCCTCACGAAAGGCAAGATCAATCCGCTGATTGGATCCGCGGGCGTTTCCGCCGTTCCTATGGCGGCGCGTGTCTCGCAGGTCGTGGGACAGAAGGAAAATCCGTCGAACTTCCTGCTGATGCACGCGATGGGACCTAACGTCGCGGGCGTTATCGGATCCGCGGTCGCCGCGGGCGTATTCCTCACGTTCTTCGCGTGAGACTGAAAGGAGATTTCAAAGATGGCTAAAGTTAAAATAACGGAAACTGTGCTCAGAGACTCCCATCAGTCCCTTATCGCAACGAGGATGAGGACGGACGAGATGCTCCCGATCCTCGAGAAGATGGACAAGATCGGATACCACTCTCTCGAGGCGTGGGGAGGCGCGACTTTCGACGCTTGCATCCGCTTTTTGAACGAGGATCCGTGGGAACGTCTCCGCAAGATAAGAGACCGCGTAAAGAATACGAAGCTTCAGATGCTTTTCCGCGGACAGAATATTCTCGGCTACCGCCATTACGCTGACGACGTCGTCAGATATTTCGTTCAGAAATCCATCGCGAACG
>JAFWPR010000164.1 GCA_017545225.1 Clostridia bacterium | reverse complement strand
ATCGACAAAGACACACGGGTCGTAATAGTCCTGACGGCGGTAAACGAGCGCGCGGAAAAATACCGCGCGATGAGCGACGCCGACATGACGGCGATGACCGACAAATTCAAAAAAGCGATAAAAATCGACGGCGCGTCGCTCGAAAGTATAATGCCCGAGGCGTATGCGCTCGTCCGTGAAGCGGCGGACCGCGTTCTCGGCAAAAGACCGTTCGACGTTCAGATACTCTGCGGCGTGCTCCTGCATCAAGGGCGCATCGCCGAGATGAAGACCGGCGAGGGCAAGACGCTCGTCGCCGTCCTTCCGTCGTACCTCAACGCGCTGACCGGCGACGGCGTTCACATCGTCACCGTCAACGATTACCTCGCCCGCCTCGGCTGCGAAGAGATGGGCAGAGTCCACGAATTTCTCGGACTGTCGACCGGTCTTATCGTCCACGACGGCTCCCATGAGGAAAAACAGCACGCCTACGGATGCGACATTACTTACGGCACGAACAACGAGTTCGGATTCGACTATCTGCGCGACAACATGGTCACGTATATGGAGAACCGCGTGCAGCGGGGACACAACTTCGCGATCGTCGACGAGGTCGACTCGATCCTCATCGACGAGGCGAGAACGCCGCTCATCATTTCCGGTCACGGTTCGGAGGTCGACCAGCTTTACGAGATGGCGGACCGCTTCGCCCGCGGACTGTCCCGCTTTGTCATAAAGGAACTCGATACGAAACAGGATTACGACGACGTCAAGGAAGACTTCATCGTTGACGAGAAGGCGAAGAGCACGACGCTCACCGCGTCCGGTATCGCCAAGGCTGAAAAGTTCTTCGGGATCGAGAACCTCTCCGACCCGGAGAACGCCAACATCTCTCACCATATCTATCAGGCGCTCAAAGCGCACGGAACGATGAAACTCGACACCGATTACGTCATCAAGGACGGCGAGATCATCATCGTCGATACGTTCACCGGCCGTCTCATGCCCGGAAGACGCTACTCCGACGGTCTGCATCAGGCGATCGAGGCGAAAGAGGGCGTCCAGATCCAGCGTGAGAACCGTACGATCGCGACGGTCACGTTCCAGAACTACTTCAGAATGTACAAGAAACTCTCGGGTATGACCGGAACGGCGCTGTCCGAGGAGAACGAATTCCGCGAGATCTACAACATCGACGTCGTCGAGGTCCCGACGAACAAGCCGATGATCAGGATCGACCACCCGGACGTCGTATTCAAGACGAAAAACGGAAAAGACCACGCCATCATCGAACAGATTAAGACGTGCCACGAAAAGGGTCAGCCCGTCCTTGTCGGTACGGTCTCGATCGAGAAATCCGAGGAACTCTCGAAGAAACTGAAAAGAGAGGGCATCAAGCACACTGTCCTCAACGCTAAATATCACGAAATGGAAGCGGATATCGTCGCCCAGGCAGGTAAACTCGGCGCCGTCACGATATCCACGAACATGGCGGGGCGCGGAACCGACATCATGCTCGGCGGTAACGCCGAATATCTCGCCAAGGCGGAGATGAGAAAAGAGGGGTACGAGGAAGAAGTCGTCGCCCTCGCCACCGGCTATTCCGACTCCGTCTCCGACGAAGTCAGAGCCGCGCGCGCTCACTACCGCGAACTTTACAGCGGTTTCCAGGAGAAGATAAAACCCGAGTGGGCGAAAGTCTGCGAGGCGGGCGGTCTCTTTGTCATCGGTACGGAGCGCCACGAATCCCGCCGTATCGACAACCAGCTGCGAGGCCGTTCGGGAAGGCAGGGAGACCCGGGCGAATCTCGTTTCTTCCTCTCGTTCGAGGACGATCTGATGCGTCTGTTCGGTTCGGAGCGCATGCTCGGCATCGTCGACCGCCTCGGGCTGCCCGAGGATCAGCCCATCGACGCGAAGATCCTGTCAGGCTCCATAGAGTCCGCCCAGAAGCGGCTCGAGGAGCAGAACTTCAACAGACGTAAAAACGTGCTCCAGTACGACGACGTGATGAATCAGCAGAGGCAGATCATCTACGCGCAGCGCACGGAGGTCCTCGAGAACCTCGACCTGCGCGAAAAGATCATATCCATGATCCACGGAACGATAAACGACGCCGTCGATTTCTTCCTGCACGACCCCGAGAACTTCGATATCGACGGGCTGCGGAATAAATATCTCGGCTTGCTCTGCCGATCTGAGGATTTCACCGAACCGGTCGGAGACGATCCGGACGGATACCGGGAGAGAGTGCGCGGGGAACTCGACAGACGCGCGATGAAACTCTACGAAATAAAGGAAAAAGAAGTGTTCGGCGAAGAGCAGATGCGCGAAGTCGAGCGCATCGCGCTGCTCATCAACGTCGACAGGAAGTGGATGGATCACCTCGAGGCGATGGATTCCGTAATGGAGACGATCGGTCTTCAGGCGTACGCTCAGAGGAATCCGATATCCGAGTACAGGATAGCGGCGGGCGACTTCTTCGACGAAATGATCACGAATATCAGGGACGACACCGTGAGAATGATCCTCTCCGCCGTCCCGCGTGAGAATATGAAGAGAGTACAGGTAGCCAAGCCCATAACGGGAGGCCGCGGAGACGGAAGCGATACGAAAAAGCGTCCCGTCGTGAACAAGGGCGGCAAGGTCGGCAGAAACGATCCCTGCCCGTGCGGCTCCGGAAAGAAATACAAGAAGTGCTGCGGCGCGGGAACCGCCGATTCGGGCGACTGATATGGGATTCGGGATCCTTTTCTTCGGCTATTTCACCGCGTTCGCATTCGCGCTGATACCGGTCTATTTCTACGCTGATATCGCGGGATGCCTGATAATGCTGTGGGGACTTTCCGTCCTGTCGTCGCACAAAGCGGCGTTCAGGAAATGCGCGTACGTCGATATGGCGCTCACCGTTCTGTCCGTCGTCCGCGCCGTCGGGAGGACGTTCGGCCTGTTCACGGACTCGGACGCCGTCGGCATTGCGCTCACGATAGCGTGGACCGCCGCGGCTCTCGTCTTCCACTTTTTCCTCACCGGCGCGATCCGTTCGGTCGCCGTCGACGCGGAGGATAAAAAGATGATATCGCGGGCAAACTTCAACAGGAGTTTTGCCCTCACCGCGTACGTTCTGATGATCGCACACGCGGCGACAGGGCCGGTCCTGCCGCAGGACGTAGGGGATATTGCGGACAAACTCGTCCTTATCGTGTCACTTGCGTGCGTTCTCTTTATGTCGTTCCTTATCTATACTTCGTTCGTGAACTTCATACCGGTATCCGGCGAAGTGCCGGAGCCCGCGCCGTCAAAGATCCCGCTAGTGAATAAGATAAGGCGGAAAAGATACGAAAAGAAAAAGACGATCCTCGAGGAAAATAAGGAACTGTACGAGGATTATCTCAAAAACAAAAACGAAAAACAGACGAAAAAACGCAAAAAAAAGAAATGAGAGGAAAAACGATGGGCTTCGGACTCATTATCGCGGGGTTGGTCTTCCTCGTGAATCCCTGCTATAACGTAATAGACGTTCTGCCCGACTTCGTCGGTTTCTTTCTCATATTCCGCGGACTTTCGCGGATGGCGCCGCTCGATTCCGATCTCGACGATTCGAGGACAGTCTTCTCGCATCTCGCGCTGATCGATCTGTCGAAATATCTCGTTTTCTATCTCCTCGTGATGGGGAGGGGCGGGAGCGCGGTCGGTCCGGACGGAATGCCTCTCGACGCGCTCTCCCAGAGGGCGTCAAACGAGACGTTTATTCTTGTCATAACGTTTGTTTACGCGATCATCGAGGTTATTTTCTTCATACCCGCGGTCAATAAACTGTTTTCCGGTATAGACGGGGTGTCGAGGAAACTGTCTGCGGGCTTTCCCGAAAAAGCGTCCGTGACGCGCGGAGTCATCATCGCGTTTTTCGCGGTGCGAAGCGCCGTCGCGGTCGTTTGCGAGCTTCCCGCGCTGTTCCTGAGCAGTCATTACGGGGAGGTCGCCGTAAACAGGATCGGACCCGAGAATCTGCGCCCGTACCTTTACGTAATAAACACGGTGATCGTCATAGCGTTCGGTGCGGTTTATCTTTATTACGCGGTCAGATTTTTCGGCGGATTACGTCGCAACGAAAAGCTTACGAAGTCGCTGAAAGAGGCCTCAGACCGGTTCGGCAGGGAGAACCCCGACGTGCGTCTCGGCCTCAGGATGAGGAGCGCCGCGATCCTGTTCATGACCTCTTCGTTCCTCTCGATCTGGATCACGAACAGCGGAATGACGATCATTCCGGGCGTGTTCTGCGCGGCGGCGGTCATCGTGACCGCGATCATGCTGAGGGACGGTTTTTCGGGCAAAAGAGGCTTTCTCACGGTCGTTATTCCCGCGACGCTGTACGGAGCCGTCAGTATCGCCTCTTTCATTCTCGAGTCCCGTTTCTTCAGAGACTATACGCGTTTTGAGGTCCTCCGCCTGAAGGGCGCGGGACGCGCGTATCTTCCCATGGTTATCACCGAGGAGACCGGTTTTATCCTTCTCGCGTTTTCGATGATCATGCTTTCAGCCGCCTTTTACAAAAAGGTCAGATCACACGTTTCAAAAGCGGGCGCGGACGAGTTCGTCACAGAAAAAGTGACGTTCCGCGTCGACAAATACAGACAGGAACTTGACGCTGCGCTTAAAAGAAGGGTCAAACTCGCACGTATCTGCTGCGTCGTTCATTTCGCGTTCCTGATCGCGCTGCCCGCGCTTGAGCCGTTCATTCCGTATCTTTTCCCCGAGTATACCGAAGGGGCGAGAACGGTCGATCTGCCGGGTCACGTCATGTCGTTCGTAACGCTTGCGTATTTTGCGGCTTCCGCGCTTTGGATCATTTTCAATCTCAATTTGTGTCTGTTCTCGAACAGAGAGATGTACAGACCGATGGCAAAACGGGAAAAATTATGAAAATCGTCGTCTGCCCCGATTCTTTCAAGGGTACCGTCCCGTCATACCGCGCCGCCGAGATCGTTAAAACGGCGGCGCTTTCCGTCGTGCCCGAGGCCGCGGTCGTCACGGTCCCGCTCGCAGACGGAGGCGAGGGAACGTGCGACGCTCTCGGCGCGGAAAAGATACGCGTGCGCGTCGCCGGACCCGACGGAACGCCGACAGACTCTTTTTACGGAGTTCTCGGCGACGTCGCGGTGATCGAACTTGCGTCCGCCGCGGGTCTGTCGCAGACCTCTTTTCACGACCCGTCTCTCACTACGACGTACGGAGTCGGCGAACTCTTTGTTGCGGCGGCGGAAGCCGGTTTCCGAAAGTTCGTCCTCGCTCTCGGCGGCAGTGGCACGAACGACTGCGGATGCGGAGTGGCATCGGCGTGCGGCGTTCGCTTTTGCGATGCGGGCGGGGAAGCGTTCATTCCCGTCGGCGGCACGCTGGAGCTCGTTTCACGTATCGACGTATCTCGCCTCGATCCGCGGATCGCAGAGTCGGAGATCACCGTAATGTGCGACGTAGACAACCCGCTTCTCGGCGAGCGGGGAGCGGCGCGCGTTTTTGCACCGCAGAAGGGGGCGGACGCAGGTACTGTCGAGCTTCTTGAGAAAGGCGCGCGCAGCGTCGCGTCCGTTATAAAGAGAGACCTCGGCATTGACGTGTCGGCTATTCCCGGAGGAGGCGCCGCGGGAGGGTGCGGAGCCGGAGCCGTCGCTTTTTTAGGCGCGAAACTCATGCGCGGGATCGACGCGATCCTTGACGCCGTCGGGTTTGACGCGCTCCTTGAGGATGCCGATCTTGCCGTCACCGGAGAGGGAAGGTTCGACGCGACGAGCGCCGACGGAAAAGTCGTATCGGGCGTCGCCTCACGGGCGTTGAAATATGAAGTCCCCGTCGCCGTCGTCTGCGGCGTCGCCGAAGAAGGCGCGGAGAAACTTATCCCCGGGGTGACCGGCGTTTTTCCGACTTTGCGCGGAACGCCTCCCGCCGTTATCACTCCGGAAGAAGCAGAAAAATCTCTTTATAAAACTGCAGAAGAAATGATAAAGCTCACACTCCTTTGAGAGAAGCGTGAGCTTTTATTCGTTTTTTCAGAATTCGTAACCGAGTTTCAGCGCCTTTTCGTTCTTCTCTCGAAGAGCCGCTTTGGCTTCCGGTATCCCGCCTATCAGAAGACCGAGGAATTCGTCGAGCGTGAAGAGCCCGGTTTTTTTGATTATCGCGCCGAGCAGGATCACGTTTGCGAATCCGGACAGGCCGTTTTCGTTCGCGAGAGCCGACGCCGGAACGGACAGGACGTCGATGTCGGTCCTCGCCGTCTTCTTGTCGATCATCGTCGAGTCGCAGACGAGAAGGCCTCCGGATTTAACTTTCGGCTCGAACTTGTCGAACGACGGCAGATTCATAACAACGGCGATATCGGGAGACGATACGGACGGAGAACCGATCTCACCGTCGGAGATAACGACCGTACAGTTCGACGTTCCGCCTCTCATCTCGGGACCGTAGGAGGGAAGGAAGGTGACGTTCTTGCCCTGGTGCATCGCCGTTTTGGCGGTCTGCTTGCCGCTGAACTGGATGCCCTGACCGCCGCTTCCGGCAAAGATCATCGTAGTAGTCATTTCGCCCTCCTTATCTTACCGCCTCGCCGTCTTTGAAGACGCCGAGAGGATAGTAAGTCATCATATTCTCCCTGAGCCATTCGAGCGCCGCTTTCGGCGTCATGCCCCAGTTGGTCGGACACGTCGAGAGGATCTCGACGATCGAGAGTCCTTTGCCTTCGAGCTGGTTCTCGAACGCTTTTCTGATGAGCTTCTTCGTCGCGTTTATATTCTTCGGGCTGTCGACCGTGCCGCGCGCCGCGAGAGCGACGCCGTCGAGAGTCGAGAGCATCTCGCAGATCCTGACGGGAGAACCCTGAATCTTTCTGTCGCGTCCGTACGGGGACGTCGTCGTCACCTGACCCGGCAGCGTAGTCGGAGCCATCTGACCGCCCGTCATTCCGTAGATCGCGTTGTTGACGAAGATGATCGTCACGTTCTCGCCGCGGGTCGCGATGTGAACGGTCTCCGCCGTTCCGATCGCCGCGAGGTCGCCGTCGCCCTGATAGGTAAAGACGACGGTGTCGGGATGAGTTCTCTTTACTCCGGTCGCTACTGCGGGGGCGCGGCCGTGAGCCGCCTGGATCATATCGCACTCAAAATAGTTGTAAGCGAAAACGGAGCAGCCGACGGACGCGATTCCGACGGTCCTGTCCTCGATCCCGAGTTCGTCGATCGTCTGAGCGACGAGCTTATGGATGATGCCGTGCGTGCATCCGGGGCAGTAGTGGAGCGGCACGTCGGAGAGCGCTTTCGGTCTTTCGTAAACAGTTTTCATCTTTTTCACCGATCCTTTCTCAGAGCGCCGCCGCGATGGCGCGGATCTTTTCTTCTACTTCGTCGACCGACGGGATCATGCCGCCCGTTCTCGTGTAAAGGTCGACGGGTTTCTTTCCGTTTACCGCGAGGCGTACGTCGTCGACCATCTGGCCCATGTTCATCTCGACGGTGAGGAAGACTTTCGCGCGGTCGGCGATCGCGCCGATCTCTTTTTTCGGGAACGGCCAGAGGGTGATCGGACGGAGCAGGCCGGCTTTGATACCGTCTTTCCTGACGGCGGCGATCGCGCTCTTGCAGATGCGCGCGGTGATGCCGAACGCGACGAGTACGATATCTGCGTCGTCCGTCATGTACTCCTCGTACTTGACCTCTTTCTCCTCGACGGTCTTGTATCTTTCGTATCTCTTCATAACGGAATTTTCAAGTTCCTGAGGATCGATGAAGAGCGAGTTGACTATGTTTTTCTTTCTCTTGCCGCCGTGTCCGTTCGCCGCCCACTCCTTCTCCGGGACTTCGCGCTTTTCAAAGAGCGAGAAGTCGACGGGCTCCATCATCTGGCCGAGCGCGCCGTCCGCGAGGAGCATCGCGGGCATCCTGTACGTGTCCGCGAGGTCGAACGCCTCCGCGGTAAGCGAAGCCATCTCCTGAACGGAAGACGGAGCGAGAACGATCAGACGCAGGTCGCCGTGACCGACGCCCCGGGTCGCCTGATAATAGTCGGACTGAGAGGGCTGTATTCCGCCGAGTCCGGGGCCGCCTCTCTGAACGTTCACGATAAGGCAGGGAAGATCGCATCCCGCGATATACGAGATACCCTCGCTCTTGAGGGAGATCCCGGGGGACGACGACGAAGTCATGGCCCGCGCGCCGGAAGCGGCGGCCCCCATCGTCATATTGATCGCGGAGATTTCGCTCTCCGCCTGCAGGCAGAGACCGCCGACCTTCGGCATCCTCTTCGCCATATACTCGGATATTTCCGTCTGAGGAGTGATCGGATATCCGAAATAGTAAAGGCATCCGGCGTTGATCGCCGCCTCGGCGATCGCCTCGTTGCCTTTCATAAGTACTTTGTCAGCCACTTCAACACACTTTCTTCAGCCGGGTGACACCGGCGGCGGGGGAAATTGGATTTGCGCTGACTGCGCGTTTCCTCCCGCGTTTTCCCTTCAGATATCTTTTTCAACGGTGATGACGGAATCCGGGCACATCGTCGCGCACATGGCGCAAGCGATACACTTTTCGGGTTCACTCACCGCGGCGGGGTGATAGCCCTTTGAGTTCAGCTTTTCCGTGAGGATTACGACGATTCCCTTCGGGCAGGCGTCGGCGCAGAGACCGCATCCTTTGCATCGTTCCTCGTTGAATGTTACCTTGTTCATTGAAACCTCCAAAAGCGCCGCCTCGGCGCAGATTTTCAAAATAAAGATTTCGTCGCCCGCATCATCGGAATGAGCGTCAGCCCCTCAAATCGCGGATCGTCCGAAAGATCGCCGGTGATATCGGGGATATAAGCGTGACCTGCGAGCGGGACGCCCATAAGGCGGGCGACGGATTCGGCGTACGCGACCGATCCGAGAATATCCTCGGCGGTCGTTTCTTCCCCGAGTGAAGAGCAGTTGACGATCCCGGTGACGCGAAGGCCTGACGCTGTCTCTATCTCTCTCGCGCCACGCACGGCGTCTTCGGGCGACCCGGTAAGCGGCCTGTATCTGTTCACGACGCAGATCATCTCAAATCCGCGGAGACGTATCGCTTCCGCGTATCTGCCCAGCACGACGGCTCCGTCGTCGCCTCCGACATCGATGAAAATCCGTTCGTCTCCGTCTCCCTCAAGCAGTGAAGTGAGCAGAGGCGGCAGCGCCGGGATATCGACGTTCGAATTGGCGAAAAGGGGGATCAGCGGCTCTACGCCGGCTTTTTTGAGCATTTCCGCGGCGTCGGCCGCCCTGAAATACGGATTGACTATATCGACGTCCGCGAGATATACGCGGCGGCCTTATTCGCGAACCTTGATTGCGAGGTTGACTGCGACGTTCGTTTTTCCCGCGCCGTAGTGACCGCAGATCACGGTGATCGACGGCGCGCCTTTTTCCGGTCTCACGGAGGCCTCCGTTCCGCGCGGATCGCCGCGCTTTTTCTCTTTCCAACAATTATACATCATTTTTTCGCGGAATAAAAGAACGCGCAGTTAAAAATATACGGCGGCGGCCGCCCTCGTTCTTGTCAAAATTGCACCATCCGCAAGTCAAATTTTATGTTGAAATACAATATATAGTGTGATACAATATATACGGGAAAATATATCCTCGACAAGGAGGCGTAAAATGCAGGAATTCTTTGCCGGCTGCCTGCGGACGATACAGATGATCTCGATCGCCGACGTGATCGACATCATAGTCGTGTCGATCCTCATTTTTTACATCTACGCGTTTCTCCGCGACAGGAGGGCGGGAAGGCTCGTTTTGGGCGTCGTCCTCCTTATCGCGCTCAAGATAATCTGTGATCTGACGGGGATGTACGTCATGCAGTTCCTCCTGCAGAACGTCTTCCAGGTCGGCCTTATCATAATTGCCATCATTTTTCAGCCCGAACTGCGTTCCGTTCTCGAGAAGATGGGCGGTCAGCCGATCAAGGGTATAAAGAGCATCGCCTCTCAGAAGCGCGACGACGTTGCCCGTGTCGCCGAAAGCGTGGCTGAGGCCGCCGCGGGTCTCTCCGAAACGAAGACGGGCGCTCTGATCGTTATTGAGCGAGACACCAAACTCGGAGATCTCGTCCTGACGGGATCGGTGATCGACGCGGAACCGAATCCGTATCTTATCAGAAACATATTCTACGATAAGGCTCCGCTCCACGACGGAGCGGTCATAATACGCGGCGGAAGGCTTCACGCCGCCGGCTGCGTTCTTCCTCTCTCGGTGAACCCCGACATAGTGAAAGATCTCGGTACCCGTCACAGGGCGGCGATCGGGATGAGCGAGAACAGCGACGCAGTCGTGGTCGTCGTTTCGGAAGAGACCGGAACGATCTCGCTCGCCGTCGAGGGCGACCTGACGCGCGGTTATACCGGCGAGACGCTTCGCCGCAAACTTGAAAGCTATCTGACGAACGGCTCCGACTCCCGGGCGGGTGGCGGACTGATCGGAAGGATTCGCGCGAAGTTCGCGAAAAAAGACGAAACGGACGGTGCAGAGTCTGAAGGGAAGGAGAGTGACTGACGTGAAAAAGAACGGTACGCTTCCCAAAACCGAAAAAGTTAAGGACGAAGGCGCGAAGAAAAACGCCAAAAAGACGCTGCTCCACACCGTTATCCCGGCGATCCTCTGCGTTCTGGGCGCGTTCGCGCTCTGGCTGTACGTCATGCAGACGGAAAGTCCTACCTATACCGAGACGGTCGCGGGGGTCGAGGTCAAATTCGAGGGGACCGACGAGCTAACCGAGAAGACGGGGCTCTCCGTCTACAGCGGCGAGGGAACGACGGTCAACGTCGTCGTTTCCGGTAAAAAATCTCTCATATCAAGGCTGTCTTCGGGCGACGTCGGCGCT
>JAFWPR010000163.1 GCA_017545225.1 Clostridia bacterium | reverse complement strand
CACGAGGCGTTCTCTTACGAAAACCTCGAAAACGGCGTCTCCGAGATACGCGAACTGCGCCGAGGAATATCGCCTCACGATCTCTTCCGTTTTGCCGCTCACCCCGCGCCGCCCCCTCTCCCGGAGAATCCGCAGGCGGCGAAGACCTCTTCGGCGATCTCTTCTTTCGGGCGCATCGCGCCGTCCCTCGAGCACTCTATCTTAGTCCAGCCGAGAAGGTCGGCGAGAAACACGGAGTTGTCGTAGACCTTTTTCATAAAGCCGCCGTCCGACTCGTGGATGTCGCCCTCGATCACGCCTTCTCCGGCGCGCGACGCGCGCAGAGAGCGGGAGACCTCGGGCGGGACGTGCAGGAAAATCACGTGGTCGGGTCTGCCTACGCCGAGTTTTTCATACTCGTAGTCCCCGACGTAGCGGATGAACTCGCGCCGCTCTTCCTCGTCCTCAATCAGCGCCGACTGGTATATCTGGCTCGAGGTGACGTATCTGTCGAGGATCAGCGTCTTGCCCTCCTCAACGATCCGTTTCAGCCCGCCGTGCCACGAGATCGCGCGGTCGAGCGCGTACAGATTGTTGATAAAATACGGCGACAGCGACTCCTGCGGCCCGAAAGCGCCTTTCAGATACGCCGATACGGGTTCGCCCTGCATCGTGCCGTAAGACGGGAAGTGATGACAGACGTAGGGGACTCCGATCTCGTCGAGTTTTGCCCTCAGAAGACCGACCTGCGTCGACTTTCCGATGCCGTCTCCCGACCCCTCGATCACTATGAGTTTTCCTTTTTCCATTCGCCTCACCTCCCTTTATAATCTTACCATATCGACGTGCCGTTTTCAAGAGAAATCAGAGCTTAAAATATCTATGTACAAATAAAGTAAAATATGATATAATGTAATTTGTATAGTTATAAGTATGCCCTAAATTCGACTGAAAAGAGCCGGAAATGGATCAAAGAAAAGACGGCCCGCCCGTCCCCCGCGGGGACGTTGTGGCGGGAAGGAACGCGGTGAGGGAACTGCTCCTCTCCGGAAAAAGCGTCGACCGCGTCTTCGCGGCGCGCGGAGACGGAAAACTCGCCGAGATCGTCGCTCTGGCGAAAGAGGCCGGCGTCCCGGTGATCGACGCGGAGAGGTCGAAACTCGACGCGATGTGCCCGGGGGTCCCCCATCAGGGCGTCGCGGCGGTCGCCGCCGCTCACGAGTTCGCCTCGATCGAGGACGTTCTCGCTCTCGCAGAAGAGCGCGGTGAGAAACCCCTCATAGCGATCTGCGACGGTGTCGAGGATCCCCACAATCTCGGCGCGATCATAAGATGCGCGGAATGCGCCGGCGCTCACGGGGTCGTTATCCCGAAAAGGCGCAGCGTCGGTCTCAACGCTACCGTCGCGAAAGCGTCGGCGGGCGCTGTGGAGTACGTGCCCGTCGTGAGGGTGAGCAATATCCCGGAACTGATAGAAAAACTCAAAAAATCAGGCGTATGGGTATACGCCGCCGAAGCGGGCGGCTCCCCGTATTACGATACCGATCTCGACCGTCCGGCCGCGATCGTGTTCGGAAGCGAGGGGCGCGGAGTCTCCGATCTCGCAAAGAAACGGTGCGACGGGGTGATCTCGATCCCGCTTTACGGCAAGATAAATTCCCTGAACGTTTCCGCCGCCGCGGCAGTTCTGCTGACGCACGCGGCGGTATCCCAAAGAGAAGGCGGTGCTGACAATGCCAAGAAGATCAAATAAGAGAAAAGACGGACGGGAAAACGGCGGATTCTTCAAAAGGCGTTTTAATTCCGAAGCTGAGGAGTTCTCCTCGGAATTCGAGTTTGAAGAAGAGGAAGGACTTGAAGCGCCCGAAGAGGAAACTTCGTTCTCTTCCGCATTCAGCGAGTTCGCTCCCGAGTTCTCGATCCCCGACGGAGACGCTCCCGAATCGTCCGACGCCGTCGAGCCTGTTCTCGAAGACGTCCCGGAAGAAGAGGCTTCCGAAGAAGTACTCGGGGAAGTCCCCGCCGAAGCGGTCGAAGAGATCACAGACGAAGCGGTCGAAGAGATCGCAGACGAGACGAATTTTCTGACGGTCGAAGAAATTGCCGAAGACGTCCCCGCCGAGGCGATCGATTTTGAACCCGAGACGATCCCCGAAGACGCGGAAGCCGAAGATCTTCCGGAAGACGACGGGATCGATATCCTGCCCGAACTCCTGACCGAGGAATTCGTGGTGCCCGACGAAGCGGAAAGCGACGCGCTCACCGAAGAAGTCCCCGAGGAGGAAGCCGAGACGCCCGAGGAAGTCCACTTCGAGGAAGAGGAGACGCCCGGAGAATCGTCGACGGGTCCCATGGGCTCGACCGATATGAATCTCCGCATCGCCTTCGGTCTCGAGGAAGACGAGGAAGGCGCCGTCAGCGATAAAGTCAAAAAACTCGGCGACCAGATGGAGTCGGACGTGCGCCAGAGCAAGCCCGTCAGACTCACCTGCCCCGAATTTACCGACCCTATGCAGGCGAAGAGTATCGCCGCGTCGTACAAGAGGTCGTCTAAACTCTATAACTTCCGCCTGCTCATCACCGCGATACTCTCGCTCATCCTTCTGATATACGAAAACGTCCCCGCCATCACGTCTCTCTTCGGCGGACGAGCCAAGCAGTTCTCCGGCGTGCTCGATCCCGCCGCTTACCCGGTCGTCTACACGATGGTGAGTCTGCAGATCCTGTTTATCGTCTGCGCGATCGGTTTCAAGGAGATCAAAGCGGGAGCCAGATCCCTGTTCCGCGGAGCGCCCGACGCGCTGTCGGTCACGCTTCTTCCGGTGCTTGTCTGCACCGTCCACTCGATCATAACGGCCTTCGTCGCGTCCTCTCGGTTCGAGCCCGTTCTGTTCAACTCCGCCGCGGCTCTCGCGGTCACGCTCGCGATCCTGTGCGCTCGGCTGAACAACAAGCGCGAGATGATGACGTTCTTCGTCGTCGGGTCGCGCCGCGATAAATACGCGATGTGCAAATTCTCGGACGACGACCTGATCGAGGACATCGAAGCGTTCGAAGACGAAGAGGACGTCGGCGACGTAATGAAGATCGAAAAGACGCACTTCGTCGACTCGTTCTTTGCAAGGACTCAGGCGCCTGACCTCACCGCCCGCGTGTTCATCATGTCGATGATGGGTATTTCCCTCGTCCTCGCGATCCTCGCGGGAGTTTACCACTTCGTCAACTCGGGCAAGTCGAACGAAGCACTCACGCTCGGCGCGCTGATCGCGCTCACGATCATCCCGATGTCCGCGTTCGTCACTTACAGTTATCCCTTCTACCGCGCCGCCAAAGCGGCGAAATCGGTCGATTCCGCGATCGTCGGCGACGTCTCGCTCGACGAGTACGCCGGCGCTTCCGTCGTCGCGTTCGACGACACGAACGTGTTCCCGTCCGTCGGAGTCAAGGTCCAGAACATAAGGATCTACAACAACGCGAGGATCGACAGGGTCCTATACTACGCGGCGAGCGCGTTCTCCCGCGCGGGGGGTCCGCTTGAGGACATCTTCGAGATCGCCACGATGGATATGAGCAAGTCCGAGTCCGTCGAGATCCTCGACGCGGCGGACGGCTACCTCGCAACGAAGATCGACGGAGTGAACATAACGTTCGGCAGCTACGAAGAACTCAGGGTCCGCGACTTCGCGATCGACGAAGAGATCGCCGTCGATGACGTCGACTTCTCCGGCGAGATGAGCATAATGTATATGATCCGCGAGGACAAACTCGTCTCCAAACTCTATATCAAATACGATATAGACACCGACATCGAGCCGATACTTCGTCAGTTCAACGACGGCGGCGTCTATATGTGCGTCAGAACGTACGACCCCAACATCAATGAGGAAATGATCGCCTCCAAACTCGAAATGAGGGATCCGCCCGTCAAGGTGGTCCGCTTCCGCGAGGAAGGCGAGGTGGGAGAGATCACCGAGAGAGCAGACAGCGGTATCGTCACCACCGGATCGCCGAAATCGCTGCTCCAGCTCATCCCCTACTGCGACAGCACTTCCCGCACGAAGAGAGACTGCATGGCGCTCGGTATCGTGGCGTCCGTGATCGCGGCGATAATCGTCCTTTTGATCTTCATCTCCGGCGGGATCTCCAAAGTGGGGTCGCTCCTCACGGCGGTCTATCAGCTCGCGTGGCTGATCCCTGCGTTCCTCATATCGAAAATATTCGTCAGATAAGGAAAGGGGAGAGATCCGGGGCACGGGTTTCTCCCCGTAATTTAGGAGTCCTCTATGAGAGAAGACGTCAAAAAGTTCATATCGTCCGTCTCGCGGCCCGGCAGATACACCGGCGGCGAGAGGGGGTGCGTCCTCAAGACGGGGAGCGCCGTCGATCTTCGCGTGGCGTTCTGCTTTCCGGACAGTTATGAGATCGGGATGTCCAATCTCGGTATGAGGATCCTTTGCGCGGTCCTTAACGACATGGACCGCGTGCTCTGCGAGCGCGTCTACGCCCCGTGGCCCGATATGGAAGAGAAAATGAGGGAGGCGGGCGTCCCGCTTTTCACCCTTGACAGCGGCGACGCGGTCGGAGATTTCGACATCGTCGCGTTCACGATGCAGTACGAACTCTGCTACACGAACGTGCTGAATATGATGGGCCTCGCGGGGATCCCGCTGCGCTCGCGCGACAGAGGCGAGAGCGATCCCGTGATAATCGCGGGAGGTCCCTGCTCGTACAACCCCGAGCCGATGGCTCCGTTCGTCGATATCTTCTCGATCGGCGAGGGGGAGGAAGCGCTGCCCGAACTCGCCGCCCTTTATCTGCGGATGAAGGACGACGGATCGTACACGAAGGAGAAATTTCTGCGTGCCGCGGCGACCGAGCTCGACGGCTTCTACGTGCCGTCGCTCTACGAGCCGTCATACAACGAAGACGGAACGCTCGCGTCGTTCGAGCCGCTTTTCCCCGACGTGCCGAGGACGGTCACCAAGCGCGTGATCGCCGATCTCGATACGGCGCGCGTGCCTCTCGAGCCGGTCATGCCGTTCGTCGAGACGGTCCACGACAGAGTGACGCTCGAGGTCTTCCGCGGGTGTATCCGCGGGTGCCGTTTCTGTCAGGCGGGTTTCGTCTGCAGACCGGTGCGGGAGCGTTCGCCCGAGGTCCTCTCGGAGCAGGCAAGAGCGATGTGCGCGTGGAGCGGATACGACGAGATCTCCCTATCGTCCCTCTCGATCAGCGACTACTCGAAGATCGGAACGCTGACCGACCGGCTGCTCACGTGGACGGACGAAGAGAAGATCAACCTGTCTCTGCCGTCGCTCCGCGCCGACAGCTTTACCCCCGAACTGATGGAAAAAGTGTCCTCGGTCAGAACGAGCGCGGTGACTTTCGCCCCCGAGGCGGGGTCTCAGCGCCTGCGCGACGTGATAAACAAGAACGTCACCGAGGAAGAGATACTAAACGCCGCCGGCGTCGCGTACAACGCCGGAAAGAGCAAGATAAAACTGTACTTCATGAACGGCCTGCCGGGCGAGACGTACGACGATATCGCCGGCATCGCCGAACTCGCTCACAAGGTGGTCGACAAATACTACCGCTGCGAAAACAGGAACAGACGGCAGCAGCCGCAGGTCACTCTCTCCGTCGCGTGCTTCATTCCGAAGCCGCACACCCCGTTCCAGTGGGAAGGACAGAACACCTTTGAAGAACTTGAGGAGAAGCAGAGATTCCTGCTTTCGAAGATCACCGACAGAAAGGTAAGATACAACTACCACGACGCTAAGGTCTCCCACATCGAAGCGGTCTTCGCGCGCGGCGACCGCCGCCTCGCGGACGCGATCGAAGAGGCGGTCCGCCGCGGGATGAAATTCGACGCGTGGGACGAGTTTTTCGACTTTGACGGATGGATGTCCGTCTTCAGCGACTGCTCGCTCGATCCCGCGTTCTACGCGTGCCGCACGATCCCGGACGGGGAACTCCTTCCGTGGGATATGATCGACTCGGGCGTCGACAAGTCGTTTTTGTTGAGAGAACGCCACAAAGCGTACGAAGCCGCGACGACTCCGTCGTGCCGCGAGAAGTGCTCCGGGTGCGGAGCGAACGGCCTCGTTCCCGCCGAATACTGCCGCTGGTGTCCCGGTCACGGAGGCGGGGAAGACGCGGAAGATATCGTCACAGGCGCGCCGATACCGCGCCGCGCGAAAGAGGAGAACGTACACCTCGATCCCGTCAGGGCGGTAAGGATCCGGTTCTCGAAGGGGGGCGCGACGCTTTACGTCTCGCACCTCGACCTCGCCAAGACGATGACCCGCGCGATAAGAAGATCGGGGATCCCGGTCTGGTTCAGCGAGGGCTTCAACCCGATACCGCGTCTCGTCTTCGCCTCGTCCCTCTCCGTCGGATGCGCCGGAGAGAGGGAAGTGCTCGACATAAAGATCGTCGAGGAAATGAGCGACGAAGAGATAAAGGAAAGACTCCGGGCAGCCGTCCCTCCGGGGATAGAGATCCTCGAGGTCTACACCAAAGAAAGAAAACTCACCGACGTCAAGTGGGCGGAAAATCTGATCTCGTTCTTCTCGTGCGCCCTCTGTTCCGATCTGCCGGAAAAGATCGAGGAGCTGTTCCGCGGCCCCGTCGTCGTGACGAAGAGATCGAAGAGCGGCGAACGCGATACCGACATCTCCCCGCTTATAAAAAGCCTTTCGGCGAGGATCGACGGCTCCGTTCTGACCGTCTCGGCAATAACGGGAGCGTCCGATTCGGCATACCTCAACCCCGAGCTGATCGCCCGCGCGATCGAACGCGAATTCTCCATTGAGGGAACGGTCGGATACCACTCCATAACGCGAAAAAAACTTCTGCTTGAAGACGGAATAACCGAGTTTCGATGAACTCAGAACCGCTTGATTCAAAAACGCGGTCTGTCATATAATATATGAAAAAGAAAGGAACGGTGATATCATGAATCCCAGAACCGAAAAAGACAAGACGATCACCTTCTCCCTCCGCGAAGACGAGCGTGAACTCGAACGCCACGCAATGCTCCGCGCCGTCTACGACGCGCTGAGCGAACGCGGCTACAATCCCCTCGTTCAGATCGTCGGATATATCCTGACGGAGGACCCCACCTATATCACCAACCACAAGAACGCCCGCGCCATAATGAGCAAGATCGACAGAGACGACCTCATGTTCTCTCTGCTCAAGGAATATCTCGATCTCTGAGAAAAGAATGGTATTCTATCATCTCCCGGATCGGGAACCGATGAGCGAGATCCCGCGGGGTCTCACGGCCGTCCTCGGCTTTTTTGACGGCGTCCACCGCGGCCACCGCGAACTGTTCGCCGCCGCCGCACGGTACGGGGCGCCGGTCCTCGCGTGGACGTTTTCATCGGGCGACCGCACCGATCTTCTGACGGACGACGAAGAGCGCTTCGGCCTTCTTCACGAAGCGGGCGCGGAGTATCTCTGCGCCGCCGATTTCGGCGAGATCCGCGACGTGGACGGCGAGGCGTTCGCGAAGGACGTTCTGTTCTCCCTTCTCGGAATCGGCCGCGCCGTCGTAGGCGAGTCGTTCCGCTTCGGAAAGGGAGCCGCCCGGAACTCGGAAGACCTTGTCCGCCTCTGCTCCGAGGCGGGCGTGCCGTGTACCGTCTTGCCGACCGTTACGGACGGCGGGGCGCCGGTCTCGTCCTCGTCGATCAGAAAGCTGATCGCCTCGGGCGACGTTGAGAGCGCCTCGCGCCTTCTCGGCAGGGAGCACTTTTACCCATACT
>JAFWPR010000162.1 GCA_017545225.1 Clostridia bacterium | reverse complement strand
GTGAATGAAGTGATCCTGGTCACTTTCACGTCTCCCGTCGTTTTGGCAGTGCGGGGTGAAATACGCGTCTACGAAGCCGAGGCCCGCGATCCTGTTGACCTCCCGTTCCATGTATCCGGGGGCGTCGGTGTTGCCCAGCGCGAACCAGCAGATCGCTCCGGCGGAGATCCCGCACATGACTTTTCCCGACTCCCACGCGCTCCTCAGCGTACGGTCGAAGTCTGTCCTGCGCCACAGTCCGATCAGCGCGACGGTGTCCCCGCCGCCCTCATAGACGATATCCGCCCAATCGACGTATTCTTTTACCTTTTCGGGTTCGCGGGACAGGTCCGAACTTAAAAGCCGGCGGCATTCGCAGCCGTAAAGGCCGCCGTAAACGTTCCTCATCGTTTGGAAATACCCCTCCTCGGCCTCCTCGCCGTCGGTGACGAGAGCGTGAGCGAGCATAAGAAAGCGCGGCTTTTCCTTGCCTGTCAGCCTTATTATCTCCTCGTCTATTTCCGCGGTCTCGTAGGGTTCCCGCTGCCCGTTTCCGTTGATCCTTCCGCATTCGCCGCCCCCGATGGCGACGATCTTTTTCTTTACGGTATTCATGGATATCCTCCCGAATGATCGCTTCCGCGACGGGATACGGGGATCGGAGATCATCTCCCGTACTCCCGGAATATCGAGGGCGACGATTCAATATAAAAGCTTTTTCAGGACGGGAATATTCACGATCCCGTATCCAGCCGCCGCGCCCGCTGTATTCAGAATAATATCGTCAACGTCAAATGACCCCAGAATAAAAATGAACTGGATCAATTCCGCCGCGACGGTCGCGGAAAAGCAAACGAGTATGACCCACCGGAATTTCCGGAGCTTTTTGAACAACACCGGCAAAAACGCTCCCATCGGCACAAACAAAAGAATATTGACCCCGATATTTCTTACTACAATGTCGGCGTTGATCGTTCCTTCGATCAATCGCCCGATCAATTCCGAAACAGTTGCAAACGGGGTGATATTATAAAGTCTGCTTCCATGACTGTACCGGTGAAGATTCGGAAAAAACAGAACGAACGCCAGAGCGGCGCAGTATATGACGAACAGGATAAATAAGACGGTCTTTATGGTTTTATTTCTCATATTGACTTTTTCCTTTTACCGGAGCCGAGATCACTTTATCTCCAGTATGAACTCGATAATGAAAGCGGAGCTCCACGAGAAATGCTCGCACCCGCATCCTTTTCTTTCGAGCGAATCGTAGTTTTCGTAAATATCCGGCAGCAGATCGTAACACATATCCAGTATGTATTCCTTGATCTCCCTCGCGGTGTCGACGTAACCGTAATCGTACAGTCCTCTGACCGCGAAATACGCGACGTTGAGCCACGTCAGCCCTCTCCAGTAGTTTTTGTCGTGACCCTTGTCGTCGTAGGCGACGGAGGGCATGCCGGGATAGAATTTCGAGGGATCTCTCGCGATCCGGTTCATCGACTCGGCACGTTCTTTCGAGGCGATGCCGATGAACAGCGGCATAAAGCTCGCGGGGGATAGAACGGTGCTGAACTCGCCTGTCAGACGGTTACGGTCGACGTACGCTCCGATCGACTCGTCGTAAAGGTTATCTTCAACGATCGACGCGAGCTCCTTCTCTTTCTTTTTCCACCCCTCGGGGTCAAGGCCGAGTATCTCCGCCATTTCCGCCATCGAGCGGTAGTACAGGACCATATAGCAGTTGAGATCGATCGGATGAAGCTGCGTGATCGGCCATCTGTCCCAGCGCGGCGAGTTGTCCCATCCCGATTCGTATCTCGGATCTTCATAATCGTTTCTTTCGATATTCTTCTGGGCGGAATAGAAGAACATTTTGCCGTCGTAACGCTCTCTTACCCAGAACTCTTCGTATCTGACGGAGCGGTCGTAATTCCTGCGCAGAAAATCGGCGTCGCCCGTACGCTTGTATACGGTCAGTATCCCCCACGGGAAGACGGGCGGCTTCGAGGCGTTGTCAGCCAGAAAGCCTCTGAGCGTTATGACGTCCGGGAGCATCCCGTTCTCGCACTGGAATTTCGCGAAACAGTCTATCGTGTCCTGCGCCAGCACGCTGTTGTACCGCGACACGGTCATCCCGTGAAAGACCGAATCCCAGTTCCACAGTCCCGGGCAGCTGAGCCACGGCGTGATCGCGGGGATATCGCCCCACGGCATATTCTCTTTTCTCAGAGTGTTTTCGTCGAGGACCTCGTAAGCGCGCGACATGAGCGCGAGGTCGCGCTCGGACAGTTTTCCCTTATACTGCTCAAGCCATTCTTCTTTGCTCAATACGTACATGATATCCGCTCCTTTTATGTTTTTTATGTTTTATTGCTCCGCGTCTTCCCCGAGCCGGGCTTTTCCCGACTTTTTCAGCGCGTCGTACGTTTCGGAGAGCCACTCGCCGTAGTGATCGTACGGCGATCGGGTCCAATAGTCCAGAAGTTTGTTCAGCGTTTCTATCTCCTTGCCGATATCGGCGAGGCCGTACTGCTCCGGGTCGCGGTTGACCGTTACAACGTGACGGCCGTCTTCCTTAAAGTCGATCCGGTAAATGCAGTATCCCGTCCAGCTTCGGTGCGCGAAAAGAGTCGACCCTTCCGTATACCAAAACCACTTGTCTTCCATCTCCTGCGGGATATGACCGAGCCGGAGCGCGTTCATTTCCGCTTCGCTGAAGGCTCTGTTCAGTATGAAAGTCTCACGCCGTTCGGGCATCGGTTCGGTTTTTCGGTCGTCACGGCGGACGAATCTCGTTTCGTTATCTTCAGTCATACGTTTCTCCGATCTACGGTAAATACGCGTGCGTGCGGATATACGAAAGCGCCGCCTCCAGGCCCTCGGGCCTTATGTGCAGGCCGTCGATCTGCACGTATTCCGGACGGATGTTCCCGTCGTCTCCCGCAAGGGCGGAGTAGGTGTCGAGATAGTGAACGCCGCACTGCTCGGAGACCTCGAGGATCCACGAGTTCGCTTCGGTTATCAGAGCGTTGGTGAACATCCCCCAGTTGGCGTACTCGGGCGAGATTGGCAGTATCGACTGCGTCAGGATAACGGTATCCGGGCTCGCCGCCCTGATCACGTTGATCAGCCGGACGTACGCATCCTTGAATTCCGCTTCGTCCCACAGCGCGACGCCGTTTATCCCGAGCGTGATCATCATCACGGGCGGTTTGTGCAGCGCGAGGGCGTCCGGGATCGTGCGCAGCGCGTCGTCAAAAGGATCGAGTATTTCAAATCCGTCAAGATAACCGAGCGTCATCGTGCCCTCGGGACCCGTCCAGATCTGCGTCGTGCCGTACCCGCCGGAAAGCATCTCGAAGACCTTCAGAGCGTAAAACGGCGAGTCGCATAAAAACGTGATTTTGTCGATATATCCCTGACCGGCGTCCGCCGTGAGCGGCAGGAGGGCGGGAGAGCTGTAATTTACCGGCGTCAGCTCGCCGTTGGTCTGATAGATCTCTTCTCCCGTACGGTCTGCGGGCGCCTCCGCCGTATTTACGGTCAGGGCGTGCGTGCGTATGTATTCGAGCGCGAGCTTCAACCCTTCTTCATTTTCGTGCAGACCGTCGTCCTGAACGAGATCTGAACGGATATTTCCGTCCTCTCCCACGAGCACGGAGAAGGTGTCGAGATAATGAAGGCCGCACTCTTCCGCGATCTCGAGGATCCACGCGTTCGCTTCGGTGATCGAAGCGTTTGTGATCTCTCCCCAGTGGGCGTATGACGGCGCGATCGGGAGGATCGACTGCAGTACGATCTCGGTGTCCGGACTCGCCGTTCTGATCCAGTCGATCAGGCTGACGTACGCATCCCTGAATTCCGCCTCATACCACAGCGCGACGCCGTTGATGCCGACGGTGATGATCATCACGGGCGGCCGGTGCAGTGCGACGGTGTCGGGGATTGTGCGCAGAGCGCCGTCGTAGGGATCGAGCAGTTCAAATCCGTTGAGAAATCCGAGCGTCATCGTGCCCTCCGGGCCCGTCCATACCTGCGTCGTGTCGTACCCGCCCGAGAGCAGCCCGAAAAGTTTCAGCCAATAAAACGGCGAATCGCATAAAAACGTGACGTTGTCAATATACTCCTGTCCCGCGTCTTCGGTGCGCGGAAGCAGAGCAGGGGAGTCGTAGTTTACGGGGGTCAGCTCGGGGTGGGCCAGGTAGATCTCCTCTCCCGTGCGGTCGGCGGACGGAGCCTCCGGCTCCGACTTCTCCGTTTCGGGTTCGGTATTAACGGCGGTTTCCTCCGGCGCGGAGGACTCCGTCGGCGTTTCCGCGTCCGTTTGTTCGCCGTCCGGTCTCAGAAGACTGCAGGAAGAAAAAAGCAAAATCAGCGCCGTGAACAGCGCGGCGGCACGTAAAAACCGCGCGGCGGAAAAGAAGCGATTTTTCATACGGATGATCACCTCACCGTTTACAGTATCAGTAACGACCTATATCTTCAAAACGGATATCCGGGAAATCCGCGCCTTCGCGTATGCGGTAATCGCCTTCGGTCGGGTTGACGAAGAGACGGTTTTCATCGGTCGTATAGAAAACGTTGTTTTCGTACGTACAGTATTTATCGATGAATTCGTCGTTCCCGTAAAATGAGGTGTTGTCTTTGCCGATATCCGCCCAGATACCTACGTTGTTCTCAACCGTGTTTACGGGGTTGAGAGCGAATTCGGGTTCTTCCAGTCTCGAAAAATCAAGATGGACCGGGAGTATTTCGGGCCAGAGCTCCTCCGCGACCTTTCGGTAATTCTCGTACAGACTGAGCTTTTCGAGTACGGGTTCCCACAGATGCGTGACGCAGTGGAGAACTGACCACGAAGCATTAATCGCCTCTTCGTAGGTATACGCGTCGTTGTCCCGCATCGCTTCCAGGTTCTCCGTTGTGATCCACACGCCGACGCCGTAACCGCTGTGGGTCCAGACCGAGACGTTGTCGTGGTAATACTCGTCTCGTCCGTTCGTATTCGTCATTGCCCAGTGGCCGGTATTGTAGAAGAGATTTGAATATATCTCCGTGCCGGCCTGTCCGTCCATATACGTGCCGTACGAACCGAAATTATCCGTGGGCTGTTCGTAAAAAACGTTGTACCTGATCACGTTCCCGCGATCTCCGAAGCCTCCGTGCGAATAGATCGTCCCTCCGTCTCCGGATTCGTACATACTCTGCTCGAACACGTTGTACTCCGCGGTCACGTTGTAGCTCCCGGTGAAATGGATCGCCGCGCGGTTGCATCTGAGAAACCGGTTGTGGGAGAACGTGCAGTTCGAGCAGTCGACGACCGCGAACGCCCCGTTGAAGTCGACGTTCATATTCCCGAACTCGATAAAGTTGTTGTCGACGGTCACGTTCGCGTTCTTGATCCCGCGGTATTCTCCCGCGCAGTCGCCCTCAACGTGGAGAGCGCCGCCGTTCATTATACGGAATTCGCATCCGGTGACGGCAAGGTCGAGATCCCTGCCCGGCAGGGAGTCCTCGAACACGACGGAGTTGTCCGCTCCGCTGACCTCGAAGGAACATCTGTCAAACGTTATGCCGTGGCAGAGGCGCGCGTCGATGAACCTGTCCGCGCTGTTCTTGAATCCGAGGCCGAGGAACGTGACGTTATTCACCTCGTCCATCGTGACCATTACGCCGCCTTTTCCGGGAATGTAGTAAGACCCTTTGGGGTTGTAAACGTACAGATATCCGGAATCGCGGTCAAGCCAGTATTCGCCGTTCGCGTCGAGTTCCTCCGACACGTTTGCAAGGCAGGTCTGGGTCTGCAGTCCGAACGGGCTGAAACTGCCCGTGATCAGCTCTGAGTTCGGATCGATGAGGAACAGCTCGTTCGCTTCCTTGTCGTAAGACGATGCGGTGAGCGTGTCGCGCTGGTATCCGTGAATGATGATACCGTAGACCTGCGCGTACTCAAGAGTGTGGTACTTCGCCATTCTGTTCGCCATGACCGGCGACTCTACGCTCATCGATTTCGGCGAGGCGTAAACGAAAGCGTCAAAGAGGAACTGTGTCGTCCCGTCGGCGTATTTGTTGGGATAACGCGCGGGATAAACGACCTCCGTGTCGGAGAACAGATTGAACGTGAATCCGAGCCCGTCTCTTTCTTCCGGGAGGACGGAGGACAGATCGATCCTGCCTATTCTGTCGACCTGCTTCGATCCGAACCACGCGGAAACGTCCGCGGGGACAGGCTCAAAATCGGAAGAAGGGAATATCTCGCCGCCGGAGAACGTCACGTCCCCGTCCCCGTACCTGCAGTATACGATCCTTTGTCTGTCAGAACCGGAATCCTCCGCCGTCATCGCAACGGCCGGATTTTGATATACGCCCGATTTGAAGGCGACCTTTATATCGCCCGAGGTCTTCGTTTTTTTCAGTTCTCTGACCGCCTCGACGGCGCGCCCGAACGTGGCGAACGGTTTGTCAGGCGTCCCGGGATTCGAGTCGTCTCCGTCGGTGCTGACGAAGAAGTCCGCATCCGTCACGAGCGGGTATTCCGGCTCGGTGTATGAAGATTTAACGACGGGACGGTTGTACGCGAGTCTGAATTTTGCGTCGTATCTCTCGATGATCGCCGCGAACTGCTCGCGTGTGGCGGATCCCGCGGGATCCAGACGGTTGCCGTCCGTCCCGTTTATGAGACCGGCTTCGACCGCCCACTCGAGCGGCTCGTCTGCCCAGTCGCTCACATTCTCATCGTCGGCGAAGGGGGTGAGGTCGGCTCTTTCCGGCACGGATACCGGAGCGCCTGACGAAAACCTGAACAGCATGGTGCTGAGCTGCTCGCGCGTGATATATTCGTCCGGGCCGAACGTCGTTTCGGTCAGACCTTTAACGACGCCGGTTTCCTTCGCCCACGCTACCGCGTCCGTATACCATTCGCCGGAGGGCACGTCGGAAAAGCCGCTCGGCGCGGCCGGGGCGGGGGAGCCTTCGCGCCGCCACAAAACGGTCGCGACCATCGCGCGTGTCAGCGATCCCTCGGGATCGAACAGGCCGCCGCCCACGCCGTTCATATAGCTTTTTTTAACGGCGTACTCTATCGACCCCGCGCTCCAGCGGCCGTCCTCAACGTCCGAAAAGCCGGACGCCGCGTAAGAGGGAAGAGCCGCGGCGATCGTCGCGAATGTCATCACGATCATAAGAATAACAGAGAGAGTTTTTTTCATTATACGGTTTCCTTTCCCTTCGTGTCGTAGGGAGACATGCCCGCATGCCTCCGTGATAGATACGCGGTATCATTATTTGCTCAGCGAATTTGTCAGACGGAGGCATAAAGGGATGCCTCCCTACATTATCAATAACGACCTATATCTTCAAAATGAATATCCGGGAACTCCGCTCCGTCTCTGATCCTGTAGTCTCCGATCGTGGGATTGACGAACAACGGGTTTTCCTCGATAGGGAAGACGATATTATCCTCTATCGTCGAGTATTTGACGAGCAGTTCATTGTAGTCCGGCTCCTGGGGACGTGTGTTCGTACTCCTGTTACCGGTTATCACGAGGGACGAGTTCTCGCAGAACTCGCGTTCCTGCCAGCGGGAGAGGTCGGTTGTGATGTCGAAAAATCCCGGCCATTCGCCCGCGATCTGTTCTTTGATCTCCGGATGAGCGTCGAAAAAGTCGAATATACTCTGCCATCTTCCGTACGTCCAGAATTCGGTCACCGGGGAAAAGTCTCCCGAGGCGGCCGCTTTCTCCACGGCTTCCGTGTGCCAGACGTCGTAACTGCACCCGGGGGGACCCTTGACGATCGCGTTGTCGCAGTAGGAGTTGTACTTGCAGATGTCGTTGCAGCAGAGGGGGTCTCCGACGTTGTAGAACAGATTGGAGACGACGGCCGTTCCGATCGCGTTGTCCAGATAGATACCGAATCTGCCGTTCTGACCGCCGCCGATATTCATGAAGACATTATATCTGATGAAATTCCCGCATCCTCCGAAATTGGTCGACTGTCCGACTGCCGCAGTGTCGTCGCCGTTGCAGCAGACGTCGTCGAATACGTTATATTCCACTACGGCGCCCTTCGACCGGTTGATATCCACGCATTGCCAGAAGCATCTCTCAAAATAGTTGTGGCTGACGCGCGGATCAGGCAGGCGCACGGAGAACGCGCCGAGATTGCCGATCTTCAGACCCGTCAGAGAGACGTAATTGTTGTCGATTACCGTGTTTCCGCCCGTGGTGAAAAGGAGGCCGTCGCCGTATAAGTCGTCCGAATCGGGAATGAATACCGCGGCGGCGCGTCCGGCGGCGAACGTGAAATCGCATCGGGTTATGAGAAGGTCGAGCGGTCTTCCCTCATCCGACGCCCGGATATCGATCATATTCCTCGAGGCGCACCCGGAGAATGAGCAGCGGTCGATCGTAAGTCCCTGCGGGTGGTAGAGGGCTCTTATCATATATTTGCCTGTGTTCCTGAAACCGAGACCGACGAGGGAGATAAACCGGACGCCCTCTCCGAGGGTCAGCATCCCTCCTTCTTCGTCACTGAAGTAAAAATCGCTTTCCCTGATCGGCGTGGGTTCCCCGCCGGGAAAATGGTAGTCGCCCTTCGGGTCGTACACGTAAAACGTTCCCGTTTCTCTGTCGATCCAGTACTCTCCCGGAGCGTCAAGCTCTTCCGAGACGTTGATGATCGCCATCTGGAAGTAGTCAGAGGCGAATCCGTCCCCGAGCTGGGGACCGAAGCCGAAGTAAACGTCTTCGGGGTGCGGAACGCTGAAAACGTAGTTCCCGGACTCGGGGTCTTTCTCGTAGCCGCCCGTTTCGATCATATCCTTGTACCATCCGGTGGCGATATACCCGTAGAAGAAGAGCCCGTCGGTCGTGTGGTATTTATCGATGTGCTTTTTGAAAAGCGAGTGATAAACTTCGATATGATAATGATCGTAAGCGACGCCCGACTGGATAAGATGATCGGTCCCGTCCGGGTACAGATCCGGGTAACGGGCGAGGGTCAGCAATCCGTCGCCCGACAGGATCATGCACGTTTTGGGATCGTAGTCCGGGAGGAACGCGGAAACGTCCGCCTTCTTTATCAGGTCTGCGGCCTTCGCGGGGAATATCGCCTTCTCCGATTCGTCGAGCGGCGAGAATTCCTCCTCTTTTACGTCAAATCCGTTGTTGAAGACGACGTCCCCGTCGCCGTATTTGCAGTAAGTTATCCGACATTCCGCCGTGCCGGAATCCTCTTCGGTCAGTTCGATCGAGAGGGGGCCG
The DNA here is from genome assembly GCA_017545225.1 of Clostridia bacterium. Classification (GTDB taxonomy): domain Bacteria; phylum Bacillota; class Clostridia; order Oscillospirales; family CAG-272; genus RUG11130. The sequence goes on along the minus strand of JAFWPR010000162.1, from coordinate 1,047 downwards.
TAATCGCCCGCCATGAAGGCGACCTTGATACCGCTCCGCCCCGTCCTGTCGAGCGTGCGTACCGCGTCGCGTGCGCGCTCCCACGTTCTGAAAGGATGAGCGAAGGATCCGTCGTTATCATCGGAACCGTCAGTCGAAACGTAGAAATCGGCGTCCGTCACGAGCGGATACTCGGGTTCCGTGTAGTGCGAGAAAAGGACGGGGTCGTTATACGCGAGTTTGAACGATCCGTCATATCTCTCGATTATCGCCGCGAACTGCTCGCGCGTGGCAAATCCGTCCGGAGCGAGTCTGTTCCCGTCCGTCCCGTTGACGATGCCGGCTTCGACCGCCCATTCGAGCGGCTCGTTTGCCCAGTCGCTCACTTTTTCATCGTCCGCAAACGGGGAAAGATCCGCTCTCTCGGGAACCGATACCGGAGCGGTCGACGAGAAGCGGAACAGCATCGTCGCGAGCTGTTCGCGCGTGATATATTCATCCGGACCGAACGTCGTTTCGGTAAGTCCCTTGACTACTCCCGTCTCCTTCGCCCACGCTACCGCGTCCGTATACCATTCGCCGGAGGGCACGTCGGAAAAGCCGCTCGGCGCGGACGGGGCGGGGGAGCCTTCGCGTCGCCACAAAACCGTGGCGACCATCGCGCGGGTAAGCGGTCCCTCGGGATCGAACAGACCGCCGCCCACGCCGTTCATGTAGCCGTTTTCAACGGCGTATCCGATCGACGCGGCGCTCCATCGGTCCGCGCCGACGTCCGAAAATACGAACTTCGCCGCCCACGCGGGTATAGCGACGGCGATCGCCCCCGCGAGCATTATCGTCGCAAGGATAGCAGACAGCAGTTTTTTCATGATATGACTCCTTTTGGAAATTGTCGGTTCAATTATATCAAACGGAATGCGGTATTGCAAGAAAAACGGGGTCAAAAGAGCCTTCCCCTTTGAGGGGAAGGTGGCGAGCGAAAGTGTTGCGGAGCAACACAGCGAGCCGGATGAGGTGACAGACGAATCGCTTTTTCTCACCTCATCCGCCGCCTCACGGCGGCACCTT
>JAFWPR010000161.1 GCA_017545225.1 Clostridia bacterium | reverse complement strand
GCACGGGTCGTAGGCGTCCCATTCGATCTCCGTGCAGGTGGGCGCATTCGCGTCGTGATGAGCGATTTCGTGACCGAGCGGGGCCTTTTCAACGTAAGTCGATTAGTCGCACCGTGAGCACGTGTCGTACGCGTCCCATCCGATCTCCGTGCAGGTCGGCGCCTTCGCGTCGTGATGAGCGAGATCGTGACCGAGCGCGGCCTTTTCAGCGTAAGTCGAGTAGCTGCACCGCGAACACGTGTCGTAAGCGTCCCAGCCGACGTCGGTACACGTCGGCTTCTTGGCGGGATGGTTGATGATATCGTGTCCCGGCGCGGAAACGGTCACGGTATCCGAACCCGTATACGTTTTGCCGAGGAACGAGACGGACGCGGAGTAAACGTTTTGGCCGTCGTCGGTACAGGTCGCGGGAGTCGACGTCACTTGTACGTCGTTCGACACGACCCTTTCGACTTTATCCGGGTTGTTGATACATGTGAAGACCGCCGTGACGGATTTATGGTCGGAAGACCATTCCCAAACGGGATCGCCGTACGTATTGGCTACGCGGTCGAAACGGACTCTGTATTCCGTATTTTCCTTTACCGGGACGATGACGGGATCCCATCCGCTGAAGACGTACGAGGCGTCGGCGTCCGCGTCCTTGACCGGAGCGGGACCGCGATAGACCGGAAGTGCGCCCGCATCGACGGTGTCTTCAAAGAGCGTCGTTCCGTCCTCGTCGAGGAAGACGATACGGAAGGGACTCTTCGACCACTGAGCGTAAAGCGTCGCGTCGCCGTCGATCCGATACCACGCTTCATCGCGGTACGCGACCCCGGAGCCGTCCGCCTTTGTGTTCCACCCTGCGAAATCGTATCCTTCGCGAACAAACGTATTCGCGGGTAACCTGGCCGAGGAACAGTTTGGCCGCGCCGCCTGCGCCATGGACCCTTCGCCGCCGTGCGGATCGAAAGTGAGCACGGGCTGACGGGCTCCGCCGTCGGTCAGCAGGAACAGTTCGGAGAGCTGGAACGTACTTCCGGATACGAGGCCGCGGAAAGAGATGCGGAATCGGCAGTACTCGCCGGTGCATCTGACCGACCTGACCATCTGTACGTAATTGGCGCCGGGCAGCGTCGTGTCGTCGGTGACCTCGTCTATGACGACCCATACTCCGTTTCCGTTCAGACCTTCCAGAGCCCAGTTCTTCGGATTCCGTCCCGTATATCTTGCCGTATCGTTTGCGGTCACCAGTGCGTAACCCACGGGCGTGATATAGTCTTTCGTCTCAAATTCGAGATACCAGGTCGAGTCCGTTCGCGGGCTGAAACACCATTTGGTGGTTTCATCGTTGTCGACCAGCATGGTATAATTCTCGTTGTTTTTGCCGCTCAACGCATTGTCGTGGCCCGGTACGCCGTCGACGGTCGCCGTCGTACTGTCGTAAGCCTTGAGCGCATTGTATTTCACGTAACGGGACGCGGTGATCCATTGACCGTAAAGATCGGTGAGACCCATCACGTTAAGATTTGAATAATGAGGATAAAACTTACCTGCCCCGTTCGCGTTCGTGTTCCAGCCGAGGAAGAATTTCTCCGTGGAATCGAAGGGATTCGAGAGGACGGCGGTCGTGCCGTTGAGAGCGGAACTGTTTTCCGTCCTGCCGGTGCCGTCGTTCGCGTGCAGGATCAGCGGCATTTTGACGTCATTGTCCCAATCTTTTACGAGGAAGAAGGCATCCTTGATGCGAAGCGTTACGGAGGGCCCGGACCAGATTATGCGGAAAATGCTGTAATGATCGTCGCCGACGTTCGTCAGTTTGATCTGACGGCGTCCGCTCATAGCAAGAGACGACCCGTCGCTCTCCGCCAGAACCTTCCATGAGCCGCTTTCGTTTACCTTCGCTTCAAGACGCCACGCCGGGGGCGCGGAGCAGTCGCCGTCCGTCTCGAAGACTATGGCGCACGGCCAGACGGCGTGCTGAGACGTGAAGTTCACGACTTTCGTCCCCCCGAGCGCGAGGGATCCGCATTCCCAGACGGTGGAGTAATTGTTGTCGACCAGAGCGCCCGAGTCGGCGGTAAACGTGTTGTAGGAGTCCCCGTCCGACCACTGGGCGTACAGGGTCTCGTTCTTTGAGAGCGTTCCGCGGTCGTCGTACGCGGTACCGGTTCCGTCCGCTTTCGTATTCCATCCGATGAAATACTTGGTTCCGTTGGTGAAGGGACAGGCGGGAAGTTTCCCGTCTCCGAATCTGCTGACGCCGTAACTGAAGGCGTTGCCGCTTCCGCCGTTGGGAGCCAGAGTCGCCGTATAACTGAGCGCGATGAGTTCGGGATGCGTTTCCCCCTTGACCCATTCGCTGCCGAGGTTGTCGGAGGAGACAATTGACAAACCCTTGGAATCGGACTCCGATTTGAACGAAACGTTGTTGTAATCGGAACAGAAACCGAGTACTTTCTCCGCCGTTCCCGAGAGGGCGAAGCAGTTCCTTACAGTGCCTGAGGTGACGGCGCCCGCAACGGCTCCGTTATAATACTTGCCTCCCGAGACCGAGCCGGTATAGTGGAAGCATTTTTCCACCGGGCAGGTAGCGAAACCGACGATGCCGCCGGTATAACTGCCTCCCTTGACTTCTCCGTCCGAATAGCAGTTCGAAACCGTTCCATCGAGCGCGTAGCCGACGATGCCGCCGACCGGAATGTCAGAGAAACTTATGAGATCGGATTTGTATTCGACGCCGCCTGAGAAAGCGCAGGAGGTGACGGTGCCGGAGTTGAGCCCGACGACGCCTCCCGTGTAGGCTAACAATCCCTTCGCCATGACGGAACCGCGGACCCCCAGATTCCTCAAGGTACCGCTGTTGACGCCGAAGAAGCCCGCCGGGGACCCCGACGTATTATTGACTGCGAGATTGTAAACCGTGTGTCCCTGACCGTCAAAAGTGCCCTTAAAAGGCGTTCTTTCGTTCCCTATCGGTTCCCAGTTTTCTCCCCGGAGGTCGATATCGGCGCAGAGGTATACGGTCGTCTTTGAGAAATCGGCTGACGAGTTGACCTTGTCGCGGAAAGCGCAGAGTTCTTCATAATTATTTATCCGCACTTCCGACGGCTGATTTTCAGGCGTGTCGTCGGGTCCCGGGTCTGTCGGCACTTTTCCCTCGAACCGGAGGTACGGAGATTTGCTTCCCATATCCCAGATATTATCAAAGTCAAACTTGAAATTGGATTTCTTTTTGAAGCCGTCCTTATTATATTCGATATATTTTCCCGCTACGTCGTACGAAGTGTTCAGCCCGAGCGGATAAAGACCGGTGACGTCGATATAGTAGTTGTACGTGAGGGTTATGCTGTCGGAGGATTTCTGCCATCCGACCAGGGCGCCGCGATATCTTCCCGTGCCGGCGCCGCAGGAAATCTGAGAGTTGTCGATGTAACTCATGCAGTATTCCATCGCGGAACCGTTTTCCATATCTCCCGCGATACCGCCCACGTAGTTATAGCCTTCGACCTCTCCCTTGTTGTAGCTGTTTGAGACCTTGCCCGCTTCCTTAAGATAACCGACGATACCTCCTGCGGCTTTGCCCTCTCCGTCGATCTTGCAGCCCGAGGCGTTCACGCACTGAGTGATCTGAGTCCCCCAGTCGCCGTAACCGAGGATACCGCCCACTCTGGAGTAGCCGCCCGTTCCCGTGTTGATCGAGTTGACGTCTCCGGAGTTGATGCACTGATGGATCTTGGACGCGGATCCGTCCGCCCCCACGTACGCGGCGATACCGCCGACGTCCGTATTGCCGGTGATCGATTCATAGTTCCGGCAAAGCTCTATCGTGCAAGACAATCCGCGGCCGACGATACCGCCGACCTCACGGGAATATTTTCCTGCGCTGAACGATTGGTCGTTTACGCACTTCGTAACGGACGCGTGGCTGATATATCCGACGATACCGCCGACCATCGCGTCGTCGTACGAGGTGATCCGGCTTGAGATCCTGCCTTCGTTCCGGCATTCCGTGACCGACCGGTAGTTGTTTATCCCGACGATCCCGCCTGTCAGGATCGTTCCGGAGACGTCGCCCTCGTTGAGGCATTTGCTGACGGTTCCGCTGCTCGTCATTCTGCCCGCGATGCCGCCCGTTCCGTGGGCGTTTCCGGACGGTGTTCCCGAGCCGGAGACCGAGCCTTTGTTCGTGCAGTTCGTTATATCCGCGGACGCGTCGCCGATGATGCCGCCGGTGTCGTAGCCGCCTGTGACGGAGGCGTCGTTGACGCATCCCGTGATCTTGCCGCTCGACCCGTTTCCTCCGACGATCCCTCCCGTGGACTCGTTGCCTTCCACGTAGGCGTAATTCGAGCAATTCGATACCGTGATATTGTTTCCGGCCTTTCCGACGATACCTCCGACGGCGTTCTTGCCCGACGCTTTCACCGGCGCATTGTTCGTGCATCCGGTTACCGAACAGTTGCTGTTGAGGTTGCCTACGATACCTCCTGCGTAGCCGTCGGGACCGTTAACGATGCCTTCGTTTTTACAGTCGATCACCTGCTTGCCGCTGCCGGAAAGAATGCCGATGATACCTCCGACCGCCTTGCCGGCGGTGAGCGTACCGCTGTTCCGGCAGTTCTTCACCGTGCCGTAGCTTCTGCCCGCGATACCGCCCGCGTATACCTCTCCGCTCGTTTTGGAAGAGACTTTTCCGGTGTTTTCGCACCCGGAAACGGTGCCGCCGTTTTCGCCGGCGATACCTCCGACGGAACCCGCGGCGTTGGTGACCTCTCCTTTGTTGACGCAGCCGGAGAGCGTACCCTGGTTAACGCCCGCGATACCGCCCGTATGGCTCGCGTTGCTTGATACTTTTAATTTGTTGGTACAGTCTGAAACGGTGCCGACGTTGCCGCCGACGATACCGCCGACCGTGGTGAAGACGCCGCCCGCGACAGCGCTCTGATTCTCGCATCCGGTGACGGTACCGGCGTTCGTGCCGATGATACCGCCCGTTTGCTCGCCGTTCGCGGTGACCGCCGAACGGTTCGTACAATCGCTGATCACGGCGCCTCCATAGCTCAGACCTACGACGCCGCCGGTCGAGGACCCGCCGGTCGGGGACTTTCTGCTTTCGCAGCCCTTTACGGTACCGTTGCATCCGCCGATAACGCCGCCTGTCGCCTGACCTCCGGTGACCGTCCCGCTGTTCGTGCAGTTTTCGACCGTCCCGCTCGGATCGGCCCCGTCTTCAAACTCGCCGAGCATCCCGACGACGCCGCCGACGTATAAGCTGCCGTTCACCTTGCCGGTGTTGCTGCAGGAGGCGACCTTCGCGCCGAGTAAGGCGTATCCTGCGATGCCTCCGCACGAGTTATTCTCACACTCTACGGTACCCGCATTGGAGCACGCGTTGACGGCGCACGTCGTCAGCCCCGCGATACCCCCGGCGGTGCCGCCTTCGGCTTTGATCTTCGCACTCACCAGATTCTGACAGTTTTCGACGGCGGAACCGATCTGTCCGGCTCCGACGATACCGCCCGTAACGTTGAGACCGCTGACGCTTCCCGCGTTCGTACATTCTGTTATCGGCGAGAAAGCCTCGCCGATTATCCCGCCGGCGTTCTGCGTTGTGCCGGAGACGCTGCCCGTATTGTGACAGTCGCTGAGGGAACCCTTTGACGCCTGACAGCCGACGACGCCGCCGACCGTCATTTCTCCGGAAACGGTACTCTCGTTCGAACATCCGGATATCTCGGCTCCGGAGCTTGCGTATCCGATCACGCCTCCGAGATAAAGGCCCGTTCCGGTGACGGTTCCCTTATTGACGTCGTCCTTGAATTTCGCTTTGCCTCCGCCCGCGACGCCGCCGACGATCCCGTAGCCCGAAACCGGCCCGCTGTTCGTACAGGACGTCATCTCTCCGTTGCACGCGCCCGCGACGCCGCCGGTATCCATGTTGCCTTTGATCTCGGCGTTGTTGTGACAGTCGTTGATTATTTCCGCGTAGCCCGCGACGCCGCCTACGTAATCTTCTCCGCTGACGGGACCGTTGTTCGTGACTCCGCTTATCGAACCCGTGAACATTCCGATAAGACCGCCGACGTACCGGACGCCTTCGACCTTACCCGAGTTGGAGATGAGCTCCGCTTTGCCGTTTCCTGCCAGATATCCGACGACGCCGCCGGTATACGTTTCCGTGCCGGTGACCGAGGCAGGGGAGAGGCCGGAGCAGTTTCTGACGACGCACAGGGCGATGCCGACGACTCCGCCCGTGTACGTTTTGCCCGTGACCTTGCCGCCGTTGGTGCATCCGGTCACGACGGAGGTGGACTCCGCGCTGCCGACGACGCCGCCGACCGACGCGTCCCCGCTTACCGTCCCGGTATTGGAAGAGCTTTTGACAGTTGTCCTAATATATCCGGCAATACCGCCGACGTAGTCCGTTCCGTTGACCGTGCCGGCGTTCGAGCAGTTCTCGATTATCCCGTACGCGTTTCCCGCTACGCCGCCGGTGCGCCCGTCCCCTCTGGTTCCGGTAACGGTCGCGTCTTTCGTGTTATGACAGTTCCTGACGTCCCTTATCGTCCATCCGACGACGCCTCCGACGCCGTAGGCGCCTTCGACGGACCCGGAATTCGAGCAGTCCGTGATCGCACAGTTGGCGATTCCTACCACGCCGCCCGTGTACTCGCCGCCTGTGACGGCGGCGCCCGTCAGATTCTCGCATCCCGTGAAGGTGCTGTATTTATCCGCGGCTCCGGCGATACCGCCGGTGAAGTCGCCGCCGGTGACCGCGCCGCTGTTCTTACATCCTGATATCGCGCCCTCGGCAAGTCTGCCGGTGATACCGCCGTTGAGCATGGAGGCGCCTGTCACTTTACCCGTGTTGGTACAGTTCTCGATCCTGCCGCCGTTGCTGCTGTCTCCGGCGATACCTCCCGCGAAGTCGTCGCCGTTCACCTCGCCGCTGTTCGAGCAGTCCCTGACCGTGCTTCCGTTGTTCCAGCCTACGATGCCGCCGAAGGCGTTGTCGACGACGGTTATCGTTATCGTGCCGGAAGCCTCGTTGCTCGTCGCTATCCCGTGTCCGAACGGGCTGACTCCGGTCACTTTGCCCGAGAACGAGCATTTCTCGATCAGGCCCGTCCCGAGATCCTCGGATTCGGTGCTTGAAAGCGCGTCGGAACGGCTTACCTGTCCGACCACGTTGTTGGCCCAGCCGACGATACCGCCGATGCCCGTGCCTAATCCCCCGACCGAGGCGGAGGAGGAGCACTTGATTATTTTTGAATCCTTTGCGGCGCAGCCGACCGCGCCTCCGACGTAGTCTCCGCCGGAGACCGTACCGGAGAACGAACAGTTCTCAAGAGTTCCGTAGCAGCATCCCGCGATGCCGCCGACGTAGTTTCCGCCGGAAACGCTGCCGCTCACGTTCAGTTTTCTGACCGTTCCGGTCACGTGACCGAAAAGACCCGCGTAATCGGATGATCCGCTAATGAACAGACCGGTGATACTGTGTCCGTCGCCGTCAAAGACGCCGTCGAAGGTGATATCCCACGCGCGTCCGATCGGCTCCCAGCTGACGTCGCCTCCGCAGACGGAGGAAAGATCGACGTCTTTCGTTAGCCTGACGGTCTTTCCCGCGCATGATTCTCCGCCGTTGACGGTCGCGGCGAGGTTCATCAGATCCTCCGCCGTCGAGATCTTCCACGGATCGGCCTCGGTCCCGCTCCCGCTCAAAGGTGCGGCATCCGCCGTCCCTGCGCTTCCGCCGCGAAGCGAGACGTCTTTCGGTACCGGAGCGTCGCTCCTCTCGGGAACCACGACGACGAGTTCGCCGTCGGAAACTGGTCCGGGAAGTGCCGAAGCGACGCCTTCATCGTCCCCGAAGAATTCGATCTTCGGCTCCCACTCGTTGATAATCAACGGCTCGCCCGTTTCGGGGAGCGAAAGCTTTTTCGGATCGGCCTCCGGGCTGAGCCCGTTCTCCGCTTTCTCCGCGACGATAAGCTTTCCCGCCGAAGCGTCGGCCGCCCCGACGGAGACAGCCCCCGCGGGTATCAGACCGACGATCATCACCAGGGCGATCGCCCATGCCGTAAGTCTGCTGAATCTTGACATAGCGGAACCTCCTCGCTCGTTGTCTCAATTTCCGGATGCGCACGCGCACGCGAGCGCATAATTATTCGTGTATATAGATATATTATCACATTATCGAATATAAAGCAACATCTATCTTGCACCGCAGCGACCCGGTGCGGAATGCGCGGCGTCCCTTTTATCCGAAAAGAAAAGATCCCCGGAGCGAACCGGGGATCTGCCGCGTCGTGACTTTTCGGTTTCGGGATAAAGCCGCGCGGTTTCTTTGTCGGAAAACGGCTTAATACCGGACCGGTCAATAGCGGCCCATTTTCTCAAAGGGGATACTGAAGAAATCCACTCCGTCGCGAAGCCGGTAGTCGCCGACCGTCGGATTTACGAAGTACTGATTGTCGCTTTCGGTGAGGAACTCGTTGTCGTAGACTTCTCCGTACCTGACGATATCCTCCAGAACGGTGAATCTTGATCCTATCAGGGCGTTGTTGTGGATCGAGTCCCACGGGCAGAAGAAGCTTTCGTACACGTACGGGTTATCAACGAGCGGTTCGAACGCGTAAAGCGAGGGGAACTTCTCGCGCCAGATCTCGTAGCCCTCCTCCCCCTCGTTAACGCGGGCGTTATAGTAAGAATCATAAAGGTTCTTCCATCCGGTACCGTCGGGGAGAAGGCCGCCCTGTACCTTGCCGTCGTAATAATGGACGAGGTCGTTGGTGCTGAGTCCGCTGAATACAAAAGCGTTTTCGTAAACGAACTGGTCCCTCGCGAGATGGAGCATGACGCCGCACCCGCCGCATCTGTAGAACAGATTTCCGTAAATATACTGATCCTGCGTGTAATCGTCCATATAAAGGCCGTACGTCGCTCCGTTCATATCGTTCATGCGGCCGAACAGATTGTATCTCACGGTATTGTGCCGGCCTTCGGTGTAGGTGGAGTTCGCGTACACGACGCCGAAATCCTGCGTGGACGTCATCATATTCTCGAACACGTTGTATTCGATCAGACTCAGCGTTCCCATGTTGATCGCGTTGTTCGGGCTGTTCTCGAACACGTTGTGCGAGATGACTGCTCCGACGGAGCTGTCCGAGATCGCCGCGTTACCGAAAAGCTTCGACAGACCGTAATCGTGGAAGTAGTTGTTGTCGATGAGAACGTGATTCGACTCGAGCGTCGTCCAGTGACAGGTCGGCCTGAGTCTTATGCAGTTCGCGATGAACCGGGAGAACTCGCAGTCCGTGACGGTAAACCAATCGGAGGAACCGTTCACTTCGAACGGACGGTAAACGCCGCTGATCAGACACCGGTCGACGGTGAAGTGAGCGGAATCGTTCACGCTTATCGAGGTTCCGTCCCTGCTGTTGATGAACGACAGTCCCCTGAGGGTGACGTGATCTGCGCCGTTCAGCGTGACGAAGCTCTCGCCGAGGCCGATCGTGTACTCGTCGCACGGATCGTAGAAATAGATCCGGTTCGAGTCGGGATCGTACCAGTACTCGCCCTCTCCGTCGAGAAAATCGGGGGAGTTCTCGTAATAGATATCGTCCAGCTTCATCTGAGGCGTGCGGATGCCGACCGAACGGAAGTCGCCCGGCAACCTCGTTTCGTCAAGAGTGATCGTCCCGGTTTCTTTGTCGTAGTCTGCGACGTAGAACGTGTCGACTCTCCAGCCGTACATGATATACCCGGTCATTTTCATATTCCTGATGTAGTGGACCTTGTTGAAGATAAGACGCGCCATGGGACCGCCGTTTATTTCCATCCCGTAGTAATTCGGACGGTCGGTAGGGACCGTGAGGGTATCCTCAAGATACCAGTCTTCGCCTTCCGGCGTTTTGTTGGGATAGCGCGCCTCCCATACGGGTCCTTTGTCTCCGAAAAGCGCGAGGCCGTCCGGCATGCCGCCGGGAAAATATTCGCCGAGATCGAGTTTCTTTATATGATCGCACGATTTTTCCGGGAACAGAGCGGCTTCCCCGTCCGAGATCGGAGCGAAACCGTCTTTTCTCAGAGTGACCCCGTTATTGAACACGACGTCCCCGTCTCCGTATTTGCAGTAAGTGATCGGGCATTCGGGCGTTCCGGAGTCCTCCTCGGTCAACTCAAGAGAGAGCGGTCCGTAATCGCCCGCCATGAACGCGACGGTGATACCGCTCCGTCCCGTTTTGTCGAGGGACCGCACCGCGTCGCGCGCGCGCTCCCACGTTCTGAAAGGATGAGCGAAAGATCCGTCCGCCGAGTCGTCGCCCGTCGGACTGACGTAAAAGTCCGCGTCCGTCACGAGCGGGTATTCCTTCTCGGTGTAGTGAGAACGGAGAACGGGCGCGTTGTAAATAAGTTTGAACGAGCCGTCATACCGCTCGATGATCGCCGCGAACTGTTCACGCGTCGCAAATCCGTCCGGCGCGAGTCGGTTGCCGTCCGTTCCGTTGATCAGTCCCGCTTCGACCGCCCATTCCAGCGGTTCGTTTGCCCAGTCGCTCACTTTTTCGTCGTCGGCGAACGGGGAAAGATCCGCTCT
>JAFWPR010000160.1 GCA_017545225.1 Clostridia bacterium | reverse complement strand
GCTCACGCGTGAAACAGACTGGATCACCGAAGAGGAGTATCTCGCGTTCAATATGGCGGGCGACTATCCGAAGGTACACGTCAACCTCTCGACCGGCGAGGAAGAGATTTACCGGTTTGATTAACGGAGGCAGATCATGAAACGACTTATCCCTCTCATACTTATACTCCTCCTCGCCCTCCTCCCGCCCCTCGTCTCCTGTCGCGGCGACGCCCGCGCCGAGATCGAAAACGAGCTCGACGCCGCCCGAGAGGAGAACGAGGCGAAGATAAGAGAAGAACAAACCGTGCCGGAACCGGGACAGCTTCCGAATGAGGAGCGGACGGAGGAGCCCGAAAGCATTCCCCAAACCGACGGAACAGAAACGGAACAACCGGAAGAAGCGCAGCCGGTCAAACCGACGGAAGAAGCGCAGCCGGTCAAACCGACGGAAGAAGCGCAGCCGGTCAAACCGACGTTCAAATCGGACTGGGACGGGATCACGTCGTCCGAATACACCGTGCTCGGCAACCGGTATTACTACTACGTTCAGGCGAAAAAAGGCTTGCCTGGCGGATATATCACCGGTGTGTACGCTTACGTTTATACCGATCTCACGCAGGGTGGGATGCAGTACGTCTGCCCCGATCCGCTGTGCAGTCACGACAGCCCGATCATATGTCCCTATACCGCGGACAGCAGTATGCCGGACTTCTGTCCGACGGAGGGCGGGCTCTTCTATTTCCGAGCATCCGAATGGAACAATTCCAAATGGAATTTCAACGCAGGGATCGTCAAGGCGGATCTCAATAAAAACGTGCTCAAAACCGTCTATGATGCCGGAATCTCTACGGTAAAACTGTACGGAGCGGAAAACGGCGTCGTGTATTTCCTGAAAATCGAAGACTTCACTGACAAAAACACCAGGAAGACTGTGCGGAAGAATTTTCTCATCGCGCTCGACGTGAAAACGGACGAGGTCCTGTTCGAGCGCATCATCCCGGACGACGTTTGGATCAAAGAGATCCGCGGAAGAAGGATCGTCTGCTCTTCGCTGAAAACGCTGATCGAATACGATATGAATTTCGAGAACCCGAAGACCCTCTTTTCGTTCGAGGGAACCGGCGGCTTCGGCGAATGGTATTACGACGAAAACCGGAACGAATTCTGGTTCAACGTGCGCGACCGGGAGCAGGAAAGCGGACAGGTCTGGCACGTTCTGTCGGACGGGACGTGCGAAAAGGTCCCCCTCCGGGCGGAGAAAATTTACTGCTTCCAGCTCACGAACACGAAAATCTATTATTCCCCGTATGACCCAGTCAAGCTCAGCGAGCATCCGCGCGACCCGAACGGAATAGTCGACTACACGAACGGAAAGATTTACTCCGTAAATCGGGACGACCCGGGCGGAGAGCCGACGCTCGTTTACGACTGCGCGGGCAAATACTACATCGGCGAGCCGGACACATCCGTTTACACGATTTTCGGCGACGATCTCTATTTCAGTCTGCTGAAGCTCACGCGTGAAACAGACTGGATCACCGAAGAGGAGTATCTCGCGTTCAATATGGCGGGCGACTATCCGAAGGTACACGTCAACCTCTCGACCGGCGAGGAAGAGATTTACCGGTTTGATTAACGGAGGCAG
>JAFWPR010000159.1 GCA_017545225.1 Clostridia bacterium | reverse complement strand
TACTGATCGTTTCCGGAGAAAACATTGAGAGGGTCAGATCGCGGCTTGCCGAGATCTCGTGGCCGATTAGCGCGTACGTCGAAACTCTGAGGTGTGAATATTCCGGAAGTTCGAGCGACGGGCAAATAAACGATTGACGCGGAGAATTGATATCTTCGCCCGAGATCTCGAAAAACCCGTTTTCCCTGCAGTATCCCATAACGGTCGCAAGCTGCTCTTTCGTATTTCTCGAAGGCATATACGTTACCGCTTTGAATCCGAGTTTTTTGAGAGAATCGAACAGGACCGGGAGATAATCGTCCTCAAATTTCTGCGCTTTCTTATCGCCTGTCGGACTCTCGCCCACGTCGCCGAGATATGCGTAAGCGGAAATAGCGCCGAGTTCGTCGGCAAGACGCGTGAATTCAGATATGTTGATGCATTCATCATCCGCGTCTATGTAGATCCTGGAAACAAGACTGCTCTTAAGAACGCCGAGAATGTCGTAAGGATAGAAGGATTCGGGCGCGCCGAGGAGCTTCTCGCGCGTTTTGAGAGCTATCGGACCGCCAATCAGTTTTTCGATAAAACCGATCGCCTGATCGCGTTCCGGATACTTTCCGATGATCTTAAGCGTAAGAGCAAACAGAACGTGCCTTTCCGTAATACTGCCGCCTTCGCGCGCCATTGATATCGGATAAACGTCCTCATCGAAATCGAGCGTGATACCGAACGGTTTCGTTATATCTGTGATATTAGCGCACATTTTTCGGTTGCGTTCGTTTCTTTTTTCTCTGACAGAAGAAAGGACCGCCTCAGCTTTATCTATGCTTTCGTGGGGTATGCCGTGCATAGCGACGTACGCGCACGATATTTGGTCCGGGTTATTGATCCTTCTCCCCTGAAGCGCCGTTCCTTTAACGTTTACCCTGCATTCGAAACCGCATGTCACAGGCATTTCCATTATCGCGCCGGCTTCTATAAACTCCCTGGTGCCTCCGACACTGTCGTGATCCATTATACCCGCAGTTGAAAGACCCGCGCGCCATGCATAAAAAACAGCAGAGGTCGGAGTATAAGGAGAAAAAGAATAACACGTATGAATATGATTATTCACAAAGTTGCCTTCTCTATCTCTCTTTATCTCTCCCGAATCTATTTTCTTTTTTACATCTTTAAGCGCAGACAATCTCCTGTCTGAGGAAATATCGGTTCGCGAGAGTTCAGCGATAAGTTTTTCGTCAGTCATTTTTGTTATCCTTTTCTACCGTGTTATCAGTCTTAATTTGTTTGTCTTTAACTTTAAAAGTGAATTTACTTTCCGTATGATCTATTATGCGTTTTATATTTTTGCGGTGCCCCCATATGCCGAGAATCATGACTCCGATCGCAAAAATGACAACAAATCTCGGTTTATTTCCGTAGCCGAATACACCCCACATCCTGTCAAGAACAAATGGATAAAGCGCCAGACCGACGACGGAGCCGAGCGAAATAAACTTTGTAACCGCAACAATAAGAACGAAAACCGCAACAAGTATCAGGAAAATTCGCCAGTCGGTCATCAGGACCAACGCAGCAGCCGTGACGATGCCTTTTCCGCCCTTGAATTTATAAAAGCACGGAAAGATGTGACCGAGAAAGCAGAAGAATCCGGCGAGATACGCTCCGAAAAAGCCGAGGAAAAGCCGTCCGATAAGAGATGCTACAACGGCTTTAAGAAAATCCCCGCCGAATGTAAGCGCAGCCATCTTTTTACCGTACGTTCTCATAACGTTCGTCATTCCGGCGTTTCCGCTTCCGAACTCTCTGATATCCTCACCGAAAAACTTTTTTGAGATAATGATCGAAACGTTAACGCTTCCGAGCAGATATGAGGCGATAACAGTCAGAAGAATGAACGGGACGTAAACGGTCCAAAACATAGACAAGTCGACTTGAGTATCGTTCGGGATAAAAGCCAGTCTCAACCCGTAATCCCATATTTGAGAAAAAGTCATATGAAACTCCAATCAGGCTTTGTCGCCGTCGCTCTTTTGCTTGATGACCAGTCTTATCGGTGTGCCTTCAAAACCGAAAGTTGATCTCAAACAATTCTCGATATACCTTTGGTATGAGAAATGAAACAGATCGGCTCTGTTGCAGAACAGCACAAAAGTCGGGGGTGCGACCCCTGTTTGGGTCATATAGTAGATCTTCAGACGCCTTCCTTTGTCAGACGGCGGTTGTACTCTCGTTACTGCGTCTGATAGTACGTCGTTCAACATGCCGGTCGTTATCCGGAGATCGGACATATTCTTTACTGCGTTGATCTTCTCAAACAGTTTATTGAC
>JAFWPR010000158.1 GCA_017545225.1 Clostridia bacterium | reverse complement strand
GGGATGAAACAACGTCTCGGCATCGCGCTCGCTCTCATCGGCGATCCCGATCTGATCCTGCTCGACGAGCCTGTCAACGGACTCGACCCCGAGGGGATCGTCTTCATCCGCGATTTTCTCAAAGAACTCCGCTCAGAGGGCAAGACCATCATAGTTTCAAGCCACCTGCTCGGCGAACTCTCAAAAGTATCCGACAGATACGGATTTCTCGATAACGGAAGATTGATCAAAGAATTCGACGCGACGGAACTGAACCACGTGGATTCTTCCGTTTTCTCGCTTTCCGTCGACAGGATCGCGCCCGCGTTCGATCTCCTTTCATCGAACGGATACAGAGTATCGCTCGAGGACAATTTGATCCTCATTCGCGAGAGCGAGCAGCGCGCTTCACAGGCGCTCTCCGCCGTTCTTTCGGAGGGAGTCGTAGTTAAAGAATTCAAGAAATACGAAGTTGGACTCGAGGAGTTCTTCCTTTCGGGAGGTGCTTCAAATGATAGGTAGAATGCTGTCAGCGGATCTTTACCGCCTCGGAAAGCAGAAATCGACCTGGATCATTCCGCTCGCAACGTTCGCGATCATTTTCGTGTTCGGGTGCCTGTACGGACTGATCTACGGGAACGCGTCGTGGCTCGACGGTATCCACAAATCTATGATAGACAGTATGAATTCCGTTGACGGATCGGGGACTATGGCGGGGCTCTTTAATATAGGGGTCACGTCGCTTGCCGAATACGTCGTCTTTATCTTTCAGACTCAGGAAGTGAATCTGTCGGTCATCGCGATAATCATTTTTGCCTCGATGTACGTATCTGCGGTAAAGAGAAACGGTTATTCAAAGAACGTCGCAGCTCAGTACAACACTTTTCCGTACAACTTCTCTCAGGCGGCCGTTCTGCTCGGGTACAGCGTTTTGTTAACGCTTATAGCCCTTTGCGCGAACGTCGCGGCGGCGCCGATCTTTTTCGAGGGTATCGAGCCGGGTAACTTTGTCTCTGTCCTTCTGCTCTTCGCGGTAACTTCGCTTTTGCACTGGGCCGCGTGCCTGATGATAGTCCTGATATGCGATCTGTTCAGAAACACGACGATCGGAATCGTCGTGGGTTGCCTTTATACCGGTTTCTTCGCGACTTTTCTGTACGCCGGTATCAACGCGCTGATCAGTCTGATCGCGGAGACGGATTTCAGGATCAATCACCTGTTCCCGTTTGCATTTTCTCTCATTATCAAGTATGACGATACGTGGTCGTACGTTTACGGCGCCGCGCTGGCGGTCATATGGGCAGTACTGTTCTTCGTCCTGAAACCGCTGGTGAGGAAAAAAGATATAGCGTAAAGGAACTTTATTATGACGGAAGTATATTCAGCCGCTCTGATGAAAGAGAGCGACGCGTATACGGTCGAACACAAGATCCCCGCCCGTGAACTCATGTTGAGGGCGGGGAAGCGTATATTTGAAAAAATAAATAAAAAAGGTCCGGTCGCCGTCGTCTGCGGAAGCGGAAACAACGCCGGCGACGGGTTCGTTATCGCATCGCTGTTCCACGGTGCGGGCGAGGACGTCACGGTGTATCTTCTCTCGGATAAAACTTCCAAGGTCGGAGAGTACTATCTCAACGAGTGCCGCGAAAAGGGCGTTCGGACCGTCCCGTTTGACGCGGGGACCGATCTGTCCCGTTATGCCTTGATCGTAGACGCGATTTTCGGCATCGGATTCCGGGGCGAGGTACGCGGGATCGCGAGGGAAGCGATAAAGGCGATCAACGAAAGCGGCGCTTACGTCGTGTCGGTCGATATCAACAGCGGGCTCGACGCCGACAGCGGTATTTCAGATCTTTGCGTCGTCTCCGATCTCACCGTGTCCGTCGGCGGATTCAAAACGGGTCATTTTCTGAATATGGCCAAGGACGTTATGAAGGATAAAGTCAACTGCGATATAGGTATCGATCCGATCGGCAGAACCTACCTGCTTTTCGGCGAGGACGAGATGCGCCTCGTGTTCGGAAAGCGCCCGAATTTCTCTCACAAGGGGTCGTACGGGTACGTTGCGCTTATTGGCGGCTCTTTGAGATATCCGGGTGCGATCAGGCTTGCGCATATGGCGAACGCCGCGATGAGATCGGGCGCAGGAGTCGCAAAAACGGCTTTTCCCGCGTCGCTCTATCACGATATTACGCCTGCCGTTCTTGAAAGCACCGTTTTCCCTCTATCCGACCGGGAAGGGCAGATCGTTTTCTCGGAGGACGAAATTAAGGAGCTGATCTCCGGAGTGAAAACGGTAGCGATCGGTATGGGGATAGGAACGGGCGACGGAGCCCGTAAAACGCTGGATTATCTCCTGACAAGATTCGAAGGCACTCTCATCGTCGACGCTGACGGATTGAATATTCTTTCTGAGACTGAGAGAAAACGCATCGCAGGTGCAAAACCCCGCCTGATACTCACTCCTCATGCAAAAGAGTTTTCACGGCTCACGGGAGCGTCGGTCGACGACGTGATAAAAGAACCGGTAAAGCGCGCGGAAGAGTATGCCCGCGAAACCGGCGCCGTCGTTCTTCTCAAAGGTACGGCGACGGTAGTGACGGACGGGGAGACGACGTATATCGTCGACGCGGGCTGTCCGGGGATGGCGACTGCGGGAAGCGGCGACGTTCTTTCCGGGATCGCCTCCGCCGTTTGTTCGTATACCGAAGATCTTACGCTTGCCGCCGCTGCCGCCGCGTACGTCAACGGTAAAGCCGGAGAGGCGGCGCAGAAAAAACGGGGCTCCGTCTCAATGATCGCGTCCGACACGGTCGCGTCAATTCCGGAAATGATATCAAGGTACGAATAATGTAAAAATATCGGGGCTGCGCCAAAGCGCAGCCCCGATATTTTTTAGGTCTTATTTATTGGCAAATCTGTAGAGGAACGTTACGGTCTGTGCACGGGTACAGACGTCGTTCGGTGCAAACTTCGTAGCGCTTACACCGGAGGTAATATTCTCCTCGACAGCCCAGGTGACGGCTGCTTCGTAGAACGCGCCTTTGATAACGTCGTTGAACTTGGACGTGCTGCCGCTGACGGCGGGAGAACCGGCGTAGCGGTAGAGGAACGTAACGATCTGTCCGCGGGTACAGACTCCGTCCGGATCGAACGAGGTCGTCGTTGCACCCTTGGTGATGCCTTTTTCAAGCGCCCACATAACGGGTTTGTAGTAGTATGCGTCGGCCTTCACGTCGGTGAACGAAACGCCGGACGGCGCGGGTTCGGGACTTCCTGCGGCTCTCCACAGGAACGTCACGACCTGAGCGCGGGATACGAGCTCGTCGGGTCCGAACGTTGTAGGCGACGTACCCTGAGTCACGCCGTATTCGACCGCCCAGTCGATCGGATCGTGAGCCCACGTGCCTCTTGCGGGCATATCCTTGAATACTTTACCCGGGCAGGACTCGTCGTCCTTGCACGGCAGAGGTCTGTGATCGAGTTTCGGGACAACTTCCGTTCTGGTTGCGCCGCAGACGGAGCAGGTGAACGTCTTAACGCCTTCCGCTTCGTAAGTGGGCTCGGTCGTAATAACGCCTTCATCCCAGACGTGACCCTTAGCGGGGATCTCGTTCTGAGCGATGAGGACCTCGCCGCAGTTCGAGCAGTGTGTGCCTACGGTGTATCCGACAGTTTCACATCCGGGTTCGACCGCTTCGTCGATGACGGCGTTATGACCGGTCGGGAAGATGACCTCGAGTCCTTCGAAGACCTCGCCGCAGACGGAGCATTTCTTACCGGCTGTCGTTCCGGGCTGCGTGCAGGTCGCCGGAACTTCGGCAATATCCTCGATCGAGTGACCGAGAGCGGGGATGACTTCTTCAAAGACTCCGCCGCACTTGGAACATTTCGACGTGATCAGTCCGTCTTCGGTGCATGTCGCCTCGACGCGGGAGATCTCTTCGAGTTCGTGATCTCCGTCTTCCTTCAGAATGGTGACGGTCTCGCCTTCTTCTTCAATTCCGAAGTCTGGTCCGAGTTCCTCGGTATAAACGGTGACCTCGGTATCAACGTATCCGTCGGTATAACTGAAGTTCAGCGTTGCGATAGTCTCGCCGGCGGTGATCTCTTCATCGGATGCGTATGCGACGGTGATGATACCGTCAGCGGCGTTGACGGAGATCAGAGCAGCTTCGCTGCTCGCTCCGACGTATTCCATAGCCTCGGGATCGTATTCGACCCTGATGACGCCGTTCGTGGTATCGGTATCTTCGGTAAGCGCAAGCGCTACCTCGCCGTCAGCGGCGTTGCCCGTCGCTCCTCTGATAACCGGCATATAATGAGCCGAAGCTCTCTCGGCGGGACGGAGACCGGTCGGTGCGGGATCCGGCATAGCTTTACCCGTTTCTGCGGTTCCCGCAGCGTTTTCGAACGGGAACTGTTCGGCTGCGACTGCCGTTGCCTTCGCTTTTGCGGGTTTTTCGAGAGCGCGTGCCTGAGTTGATCCGTTGGAGAATGCTGCAACAAGTTCTTCTTCGGTACCGATCTGATCAAAGTATCCGACGAGTCCGTCGACGTGCTCCATTTCGAAGTTGCCGACGAGCTTGACTTTGTTTCCGTCGAGGAAGTCGAGATACCAAACCTGTTTTGCGCTTTCGATCGCAAAGATCACGCCTTCGTACTTGACTTCTTCCTGATCGTCGAATTCAAGGACGTAAGCCATTGAAACGTCGGACGGGTCGGAGAGACGGAGACCCGTGTCAAGTATAGTCCCGAAATTGAGAGAACCTACAGTGTAATACACCGGCAGATCGTAAAGTATTCCGCCTGTGGTCAGCAGCAGGTATTCATAGTACGGATAAACCTCTCCGTCTTCGATCTCTTCACCGTAACCGATGAGTTCGATAGCAGCCATATCCGGGAAGTTGGAACCGAGATTCCATCCGTAGAAGTCGGTGTCGAGGAGATATCCGTATTCGGTGGTGAAGAGGAATTTGGAATCAGTCGTCTCGCCTTCCGAGCTGAACGTCGGATAGTTCGCGACGTCCTGAGGAACGTAGGTGGCGAAATAGTTGGAATAGCAGTCCCAATCGGTTTCGCCGAACGTTTCTGCGTCAAGCGTCTGAACGTTGTCGTTCATTCCGGCAAAATAGACGTTTCCGCTTCTCGCGCCTGCGGTGACTTTGCCGGGAGCGTCCGCGACCGCCTCATACGACAGATCGCGCAGATCGAGTTTTGCGAAGTGATCGCCGCTTTCGTCGCTGATCTGGCAGACGACCGAAGTGTCGAGCGAGACCGTTTCGATGACGTTGACGCGGACCTCTTTGGTGAGACGTTCGCCGAGAGAGTTCACGTCGTCCGTGGTCACGGTGATCGTCGCTTCGCCGACGTCAAGGGCGGTGACGAGACCGGTCTCGTCGACCGATACGACGTCCGGATCGGAAGATACGGCCGTGAAGCCGTTAGTCTCGCCGTGCTTGACGATGATGCTCAGCTGCGTCGTACTTCCGGGATATACGGAAAGCACGGTCGGTCTGACCGAGATGGAAAGCTCGGTCCCGGGTTCAAAGGTGTAAAGACCGATGACCGGCCAGACGTCTGCGCCGAACGAACCGGTTTCCGTGTTCCTCTCGAAATCGTTCGCATCGATCGCGTAGAGGTAAGCGGTTTCATCGGGATAAATGTATTTAGCGAGATACAGGAATTCTGTCTCCTCGTCGTAGTACAGCGAAGCTCGGCTCTGATCGCTTTCAAAGATATCGAGCGTGATACCGGTTTCTCCGAGATATTCGAGATAAGTGTAATCGTAGTTACTGAGGAGAACGGCCTCGTATATGGCTCCGCTTTCGGTCAATACGTAGTAGATGGGATCTCCGACCCCGTCGCCTTCAAGGTCGATTTCACCGGTGACGAATGCGATCGTTGCCATGGGATCGTCTCCGATGAAAACGCTGACGTCTTCGTAATGATAATAACCGCTGTCGGGCTCTATCGTCCCGATGCAGAACCCGTCTCCGCATACAGTCGCGAGGGTCGGCTCTGCTTCGTGGAAGACGAAGCCCTCGGGAATAGGAGCGGCGTCTGTGAACAGATGATCCGAGACGATCGATCCGAGCGACGCGACCTCGAAGGTTTCCGCGTCGATCGCGTAAATGGACATATCATCCACGGCATAGATCGTGTCTCCGGTCAGACCTGCGGCGTTGTACCTTCCGGTTGAATTGACCGCTTCCCATTCTTCGGGATGATCAGTATTGAATTCACACCAGGCGGTTGCGCCGTTTTCATCGTAGATCAAAGCCGTCAGGTTTGTGTGAGGCGCTTTGTCGACGGTCACGTGGATCCTGATCTCGAGGTGCGGTTCTGCCGCGGTACTGACCGTAACGAACGCTTCGCCGATTCCAACGGCTTTTATCACGCCGTTGTCAGTGACCTCTATAACGGACTCGTCTGAGGATACGTAAATCAGTCCGCGATCCTTCAGAGTCCAGGGCCGTGCGTAAAGCTCAAGTTCTTTGACCTGTCCTTTCAGCAGTTCGTATTCATCGTGGCCGTCGTTTTCTATAGCCGTTGCAACGTCGGTTTTGTTGATGATCCTGTCGTCAGAGGGGACGATGAACATTCCGCGTATTGAATCGCCTATACGGCCCGAATCCTCGCCGAAAAGGTCGTTTACGGGAGAGATCTCTCCGGTCTCGGTATCAATGATCACGATGAATTGATCCTCATCCCATTCGCCTGACCAGTTGGATGCAAAGTAGAGAACGCCGCGGCTGTGGTCGTAAGCCAATCCGCCGCCGTTGTTCATGTTGTACATTCCGAGAAGAGAGCCGCCGTCGAACAGCTCGCTTTCCGGATCGGAAAGATCAAATCCGCAGATCATGGCTGTGGACGGTCTGCCGGCCGTCGTGTAGAAGAAATGCTCTTCGTCGTCAACGGCAATTCCGTTGACAAAGGCGTCGGTCGGGATCCGGAATTCCGGAGTCAGAGCACAGGTGATAAGATCGACCGAGAACACGGTATTATCCTCGCCGAGCGCATACATCGTGTTTGTCCCGTAATCGAACGCCATGTCGTAAATTGTCGACGCAGATTCGCTGTAATCCGAGACATACGTGTAATCGTATAGCGAGAGTATGTCGGCAACGTAGAGTTTTCCGTCGTTCATAGCGAGGAATACGTACCCGTCGACATATTCAGCCGCGGTTACCGTACCGTTGAGAGATGCGAAGACGGATTCGCCTTCACCGAAGCCGTTTTTATCGAAGTGCAGGGAATCGAGGTCGATCGAGAACGCGTTCGTTGAGCGTCCGTCCGGCACGAAACCGATGAAGGTACCGGACAGGTCGACTTCCTGATTCAGTTCAACCTCATAATAGGTCTCGTTGCCTGCGTAGTCGCAAATCGCTACAATGATCGCTCTGGGAAGCATTATTCCGCCCATATTGAGGAGCAGCTCGCTTACCCGACTGGGTTCACTCTGTTCGGGTTGGCCTGAAGCAAGCACTGTGTAATCAAGCGAATATACATATTCCGCGGCGATATAGTTGTTGTCGCCGGCCTTTATGAGGATATCGCCGTTTTCAAGATCTCTGAAAACGTTTTCGATCCGAGGTGCGGTGTTGTCGACCGTGAACGTGTACTTTATCGCCGCCCCGTCGCCTACTGTGCCGGATTCGAGTATCGCCTTGAATCCTTCGTCGCCGAGTTCGCCGCTTTGCTGTTCTTTACCTTGCTGCCTCAGATATTCAGCAGTGTAGTATTCGGGGAGAGCGTATGCGCCTATCGTTATCCTGTCGCCCTCTATGAGGTCAAGATCCGAGAAATCTGCCCCTACTTTATAGGTGACCGGGTCGGTGCCGTACCACTTCTGGTCATCATCATCGTAGAATGGAGCGCTCAGATTGTTCCTGAGAGCCTTTGACCAGATGACCTTGCCGGTCTCGTCCGTAACGGCGGCGCCGATAGTTCCTAGGTTGCGGATGGGAGTAT
>JAFWPR010000003.1 GCA_017545225.1 Clostridia bacterium | reverse complement strand
TCGCCGATCTCGTTGAAGACATGGCGGCGGAGCAGAAGGCGCGCGTGACGTACGACAATATCCTGAACCTCGTCGACGACCCCGATATTATAGACCCGATACGGTACCTGCGCGAGCGCGAGATAGTCCATTTCCAGCGCTTCGGTGAGGCGCTCGGCATGGTGAGAGACGATCTGAACAGCAAGAATTATTACGCATATAATCCGGCGTTTAAAAAGCAATCGAGTAGGTGCTAATGAATAGCACCTCTCACACCACCGTACGTGCCGTTCGGCATACGGCGGTTCAATTCAAGTAATAATCCAAGCAACAAAGGAGTCCTCGTTTTGCGAGGATTTCTTTGTTTATGAGGTGCAATCCCGTAGTCTTGGCAACCGCTTGATAGTGGTCTCCGAAACCTACCGATTGTCTTGCCATCCACTCGGGTGCCCCGAGTTTACGCAGTCCCCAATATCGCTTTTCTCTTGTTTTCCACTGTTTCCAAATGACAATTCTCATACGCGTACGCAGCCGCTCGTCGATCCTTTTGAGGTTTTGTCTCATACTCCCGATTTTGAAGTAATTGATCCATCCTCGGATGACTTCATTCAGTTTCCTGATCCTCGTGTCCATTAAGATCGACCAACTGCGTTTCGTCAGTCCCTTTAATTTCCTCTTGAATTTTGCAACTGAATCCTGATGCGGTCTTGCCTTCCACTTGCCGTCCTTACTGTCCTTCCAGAATCCGAACCCAAGGTATTTCAGTCCGCCCGGTCTCGTGACTTTCGTCTTCGTCATATTGACTTTGAGTCCGAGTTTCCTTTCGATCCAGTTCGTCACGGTGTGCATTACCCTGTTTGCGGCTGCGCTGCTCCCTACCGTGATTACGCAGTCGTCCGCATACCTGACAAAGTGCAGTCCTCTCGATTCCAGTTCCATATCCAGTTCGTTCAGCATAATGTTTGACAGCAACGGTGAGAGGTTTCCTCCTTGCGGAGTCCCTTTCTCTGTTTCCTCATATTCGCCCCTTACCATAACCCCCGCTTTCAGATATTTGCTGATAAGCGATTCAGTGTCAGGGTCGTGTATGAGTTTTCCCACAAGCGTCATAAGTTTGTCCTGCGGAACGTTGTCGAAAAACTTTTCGAGGTCGATATCCACGATATACTCATATCCGTCGTTGAGGTATTCAAGCAACTTAATCACCGCTTGTTGTGCTCTCCGCTTCGGTCTGAATCCATAACTGTATTCGCTGAAATGCGGTTCCGTTATCGGTATCAGTTTCTGTGCTATCGCTTGTTCGATGATACGGTCGATTACCGTCGGTATCCCGAGTTTTCTCACCCCGCCGTTTGGCTTCGGTATTTCCACCCGCCTTACCGGTTGCGGCTGATATTTCCGCTTCCGTATTTTCTCCCGTATCTCTGCCCAGTTTTCTCTGAGATATCCGTCGATTTCTTCCACGGTTATCCCGTCTATCCCGCTTGCGCCTTTGTTTGCTTTTACCCTCTTGTACGCAAGCAACATATTCTCCCTGCTGAGTATTTCCTCTAAGAGTTGCGACATCTTGGCGTCTCCTTTCCGTCCTCTGCTTTCGCTCCCTTAAGCCTATCTCCTTTGTACCGTTTGTTCCGTTACGTCTTCGCTCTCGGTACTCGTCGGTTACGGTCGTTCACATTTAGAGTTCTATTTGACTTCTTGAATTGTTCAGTCCTTCCCGATTTCTCGGTACTATGACCTCTGCTGACTTCTCACAATTCGTTGTTACTATACTCCGTTTCGCATACGGCTACTCCTTCGTACTTGTGAGATCTCGCTGGATAAGTCGCCAGTCTTTCCTCGTCTACCTTCCTGATTTACGCATACGGGTTACGGTTGCCTTTTGGACTTCGTGATTCTATGCTCACTTATCCGCCGTATGCGCCTTAGTATCAGGTTTCTGTTCGTAAGGCTACGATTTCGCTATCCCTTCTTCTCGCCTGCACCTCGCGGTGCAAACCTTGGGAGTCGCTTTGGGGTTCGTCGGCAACTACGCCCCTTGTGGACTTTCATCACAGACTGACGGCGTGCCCGTCATACATAAAAGGTGTCGGCTCCGCCGACACCTTAACTCGCGTAAGCGAATATAACTCGGCGCCAGCCGAATATAACTTGCGTCAGCAAATATAACTCGGCGCGAGGGGTTCCCCGAAAACGAGCTCGCCGAGCTTTCGGGGGTTCACGAAGGCGAATAAAACTCAATGAAAAAACGAGCCGTCTTTGCGACAACTCGCTTTTTTGTGTTTTGATTATTCTTCCGTTACGACTTCCGCCTCGGGAGCGTTCTTCTTTACGGATTCGATGCCGTTTAAGCAGCTCGCTTTTGCCTTGTAGCCTTCCGATACGGCGATTATCTGGCCGTTGGTGGCTTTCAGTCTGAAACGGAATTCACCGGCTTTGTCGGTGTACATTTCAAACTTCGGGCATTTCACTTTTGCGAAATCCGGAGCGGTCTGATCCTCGAAATTCGCTTTTGCGGAGTTCTTTCTTACGGATTCGATACCGTTCTTGCAGGACGCGAGGGTCTTGTAGACCTCGGAGGAGGCGATTATCTCGCCGTTGGTGGTATAGGCGCCTCTGTTATTTACCAGAACCGCAACAATCTCTTTAGTCTTGATGTATTTGAATTCTATGGGCTTGCCATCAACAAAAAACTCAAAGTTACCGAATGTCTGGGCAAAAATCCTCTTAT
>JAFWPR010000157.1 GCA_017545225.1 Clostridia bacterium | reverse complement strand
CCTCGACGTACCGATCTCTCGACCCAATTCCTTTTTCAACCAGAAGGTCGATTATCTCGTCGGTCGTGTATCCTTCCGGTATCGTTACCCACGATACTCCGCTCACCGCTTTCGGCTTGAACGAGGAAAGCAGTTCCTTGTATCCGAGTTTCGGGGAGACGGTATACGTGCCCGCCCTGAAGTCGCACGGGTCCTTTTTGATCTTCGCGTAAAACTTGAAAAGACCGGGATATTTTATCACTCTGTTCTCTCCGAGAAGATCCGCGACTTCTTCAAGAGTCGCCTCCTCGGGGATCGTTATCTCGACTTCCTCGTCGGACTTGACGAACGCGTAAATATCGTTCGCCGCCATTATCACGAAAACGGAGAGAAGCGCCGATATAACGAGGACGAACGTGACGTAGGCGATCACTTTCACGACGTTGGAAACGTGTCTGCCGCCCTCCTCGGTCGCGTCCCTTCCCTTTTTGACTCGCATCGCCTCTCCCGGTTCGGGCTTCCCGGCTACGACCGCGGTATTGACTCTTGTAGACGCGCGGTGCTGTTTTTTCGCCGAAACGGGTCTATCGGCCGCTTTTTCGGGAACTTTCGCCGGAGTCGGCGCAGCGGGAGACGCCGTCTTTTCCGGTATCCTTCTGGCCGCTCTGCGCGGTCTGTTTTCCGGATTCAGGGACGGCTGCGCGCGCTCCGCGCCCGTCGGAGACTTCCCGGCGGCGGGGGTCTTTTGTTCTTTTATTTCAAAGTCACCGTTCATAGATCGACGTCCCTTCCTATATTAAATACGACACCACGACGAAGATCACAGCAGCGATCAGAAACGCCGGGGAGAATACGGATTCGCTGAACGCCCTCAGAACAGAGCCGCGAGTTTTTTTGTCGGGGAGGTAGGACGAATCCCTGTTCGCCTTCCCGTACGATTTGTAGAGCGACGCCGCCTCAAACGCCGTCACTGCGGCGGCGATGAAAAACGCGACCGCGAGGATAAAGATGATCAGAACGCTGCTGACGTTCTGTCTTCTCGTCAGATATATAACGTAATCTTCGAAAAATACGACGAAGATATTGTTCACAAGGTGGACTATCACCGCCGCGATGAGCGACCGGGCGGCGAAAGTGACTGCCGCGAGCACGAGCCCGCTGAACAGGTAGACCGGAAATCTCACGAAACTGAAATGGCTCATCGCGAAAGCGAGAGAACTGACGGTCACCGCCGTGAAGATCCCCTTCGCGGTGAACTCCGTCAGAATGATCCCGCGGAAAAGGACCTCTTCCGTTATCGCGGGAACGACCGCGAAAGCTATCACGTAGTAAAAACTGTCGGCGGCACCCGCCGCCGGGGTGCTTGACGACGCGGAGAACGCCTCCGGGAAGAGCGCGTTCATCCCCGCTCCGATCAGTCCGCTGCCCGAAACGATCAGCACGGATCCCGACACGATCAGTATGATCGCGGAAAGCGGGAAAAAGTTGATCCTCAGGCCCGCTCTGAATTCCTTGCCTCGCAGCGTGCAGTAGAACACGGTGGGAAGCGCCATGATCAGAAGCTGGATCACGATGACGGAGAGATACGGGGAACTTCTCAGGACCTCCCTCGCGGCGGGGATCAACTGCCACGCGGCAATAAGAGAGAACACGACGACCAGCAAAATCGACGCGGACGTCGTCGGCTTTATCTTCATTTTCCCGCCTCCTCTCTTTTCAACGTCTTTCAGACACGCCTTTACTTCAGCGCCCTGACTCCTTTTTCCGTCAGGAGAATGTCGACCGTAACGTCGTATCTTCCGCGCGGAACGGTCGGGAGAATAAAGTCGCTGTAAACGACCCCGATCTTGCATCCGGAGAACGCGGAGAGATATCTGTCGTAGAAACCCTTTCCGTATCCGAGCCGGTATCCGGCGCGGTCGTAAACGAGTCCCGGAACGAAGCACACGGCGCTCCCCGTCATTTCATCCTGGCGGAAGACGGGAAGATCCGCGGAGGGTTCCCTTATACCGTACGAGTCCGGCGCAAGATCGTCCAGCGACCCGACGATATGATATTCCATAGTATGAGTGTCCACGTCGCATCGCGGGAACGCGACTTTCTTGCCCTGCTCCCACGCGTACTGCGCGATTTTGTAAACGTCTATCTCGCTCTCCGTCGCGGCGTACAGGAGAACGTACTCGGCGTATCTGAAACTGACAAGGCTCTTCGCGGCCGCGCAGATCGCCTCGTCTCTCTTCGCCTTTTCGCCGTCGTCCATCTCTTCTCTGACGGCGATGTACTTCCGGCGCAGATCGTCTTTATCTTTTTTTACGGTTCCGGACGGTTCGATCCTCATTTGTATATGACCGCCTCCGCAATCCTGCGGGAGACGTCCTCCCCTCTGAGCGCTCCGAGAAGAGCAAGCCCGAATTTCATGGCGCAGCCCGCCCCGCGGGCCGTTATCACTTTGCCGTCGACGGTCACGTCGTCGTACGAGACCAGGGCGCCTTCAAGGTCCTCCTCGAACCCCGGATAGCACGACGCTGACTTTCCTTTGAGTTTTCCTCTTTTCCCAAGCACGGACGGCGCGGCGCAGATCGCCGCGAGGATGCCGCCCGCGTTTTCCGTCGCTTCGATAAAAGCGTCCGTTCCCGCCCACGCGTCGAGGTGACGCGTGCCGGGCATACCGCCGGGCAAAATAAGCATCTCCGGCGGGTCTCCCTTTAACGCGGAGAACGCTTTTTTACCCGCCAGATCGCACGTTACGGCGATGCCGTGAGAACCGGTCGCCACGGGTCCCGTGACTCCGACCGTCTTCACCTCGCATCCGCCGCGTCTCAGCACGTCGATCGGGCAGATCGCCTCGAACTCCTCAAATCCGTCGGCAAGCAGAACGTAAACCATCTTTATCTCCTATCTTTCGCTGCGCGCGGGATCAGATCCCGCCGTCTTCGTCTGGGTACTCTTCGTCGGGGACGTCGTCGGGGTTTTCTTCGTCCCCTCGTTCATCATATTCTTCCCCGTATTCCTCATATTCCTCGTCCCGGGAAGATCCGCCGTCGTCTCTCATCACCATTTCCATGAATTGTTCTCTTGTGATGAGGACTTCTCTCGGCTTCTGACCGGAGGGCTCGCTTACGTAACCGAGTTCCTGCATCCTGTCGATGAGCTTCGCCGCTCTGCCGTAGCCGAGCGACAGTTTGCGCTGTATCAGAGACGTTGAGATCTTGCCCGTCGTCACGGCGAGCTCGAGCGCGTCGCGGAGCATCGGGTCGTCGTCGGAGTCGGGCGATTCGCCGTCGAACGACCCTCCGCCGCCCTTCTTTCCCTTCCCGACGTTCTTCGCCGCTTCTTCGATCTTGTCGATGATGTCTTTTGAATACGCCGAGTCTTCTTTATTCTTTTCCTTGATATAGGTGACTATGTTTTCGACGTCCGTTTCGTGGACGAACGCGCCCTGGACGCGGATCGGCTTCGACGCGCTGACGGGCAGATAGAGCATATCGCCCTTACCGATCAGGTTTTCAGCGCCCGCTCTGTCGAGGATGGTGCGCGAGTCTACCTGCGAGGCGACCGTGAACGCGATACGGGACGGGATGTTCGCCTTGATAAGACCGGTGATAACGTCGACGGACGGTCTCTGCGTACCGATAATGACGTGCATACCGGCGGCTCTCGCCTTCTGCATCAGACGGCAGATCGAATCCTCGACGTTGTCGGGGGCCGTCATCATCAGGTCGGCGAGCTCGTCGATGATGATGACTATATAAGGAAGATATTCGTACTCGGGGTCGTTCGCCGTGATCTTGTTGAAGGCGTTGACGTCCCTGACGCCGACCGCTTCGATAAGGCCGAAGCGCCTCTCCATCTCCGACACGGCCCACGACAGCGAGCCGGCCGCCTTCTTCGGGTCGGTCACGACGGGTACGAGCAGATGCGGGATCCCGTTGTAGATATTGAGTTCGACCTTCTTCGGGTCTATCAGGATAAGTTTTACCTCGTCGGGAGTCGATTTATACAGCAGCGACACGATGAGGCTGTTTATACATACCGATTTACCCATTCCGGTCGCGCCCGCTATCAGAAGATGGGGCATCTTTCCGATGTCGAGATAGATGCTCTCGCCCGCGACGTCTTCGCCGAGCGCGCAGAAGAGTTTCGAGCTGTTCTCGGTGAACCTTTTATCGTCGATAAGCGTCCTCAGGTGGACGATCGCCTTATTTTTGTTGGGGACCTCGATACCGACGACCGCCTTGCCCGGCACGGGCGCCTCGATGCGGACGCCTGTTGTCGCGAGGTTGAGCGAAATGTCGTCGACGAGGTTGACTATCGAGCGAACGCGCGTCCCCGGTTCGGGCAGCAGTTCGTATCTCGTGATCGTCGGACCGCGCTGGATATCCTCGATCCTCGTTTTTACGTTGAAGCTTCTCAGCGTCTCGACGAGCTTTTCGCCGTTCTCCTGAAGCTCCTCCCTGACGCCTGTACTCTTCAGGGCGACGTCCTCGGGAAGCAGGTTCATCGGCGGGAAGATATAATTCGAGGCGTTCGCGATCTCATTGTCGCCCACGGGCGTCCTTTTGACCTTGAGAGCTCTCTCGCCGCTCTCTTCCGCCTTTTCGCGCGGCTTTCTCGGCCTCTTTATCCCCGCGCCCGTCATAGCGGACGGGGTTTCGTATTCTCCTCCCGAGGCAAGACGGCGCTTCTTGGTGCGCTCCATCGCCTCCTCGAAGATCTTTTCGTCCGCGGAGCCGTCATCCCCGTCCTCGGCGGGATAATCGTCGTCGAGCGGGATATCCGGGACGAACGGTCTCTTTCTTCTGAATCTGAAACGAACGGGCTGCGCGGAGTTCTCTTTTACGCGTTCCGCTCTTCTTCTCTCTCTCGGCACGGCGGGAGCGGTCCGCATGACGATCTGCTCTCCGGCTCTCTGCTCGCGTTCGCGCTGTTCGGCCTCTTTTATCTCCGCCCTCTTCTCCGCTCTCTCTTTCGCGGACTCACGGATTTTTCTTCCGAACGCTTTCGGCGTGAAGCCGAACATCAGAAGGACGGATACGATCAGGACGGCGATAACGATGACGAGGGTTCCGGGTTTTCCGAATCCTTTCAGCATAAGGTCGCCGAGCGATCCTCCGATAACGCCGCCGCCCTTGAGTTCGCCGCCGGCGGCATAATACGACATACCCTCCGGCGATCCGGTCAAAACGTGAATGAGGACGGAAACGAACGTATACGTCACAAGCGAACTGATTATCCGCACGGGGAGGATCCCGTGTTTCAGATCGCGCGACAGAGTGAACGTATGAAGAAAAATGAAAAGCGGAAGGAAGAACGCCGTAAATCCGTTCATTCCGAGGAAAAATCTCTTTAGCGCTCCGCCTACCGTTCCCGCGCCCGTGAACAGGCAGACTGCGATAAGAACGGCGGTCACGCCGAGCGCGTAAGGAACGAACTGCGCGACAAAGGACCCCGCTGATCCCTTGCCGCCGCCCTCTTCTTTTACGGGCGCCCGCCGGACGGGTTTCTCATTTTTGGCGGGAGGCGTTTTGCGCGCTCCGCTTTTTTTGCGGTCAGCCATTATATCACCGCGCCTTTCTTTTGACCGCGCCGCGGTCGGAATTCTCGGGTTGACGTGAATAAAACGATATGACGGAAACAAACAATTACCTAAAGTAATATTTTAGCATATTTGTGCTGAAATTTCAAGAGTGAGGGGGTGGAAAGGCGCTGTGACGCTTTTACCCGGAAAGAAAGGGCGCGCGTCGCTTTCGCTCGCCGCCCTCGGCGCTCTGTTCGCCGGAGTTGTCAACGGACTGCTCGGCACGGGCGCCGGAACGGTCTTTTTTTTCATAACTCAAAGGATATACCGGGACGACCCCGGGATCGGCGCCGAAGACTGCTTCGCCTGCGCCATGGCGGCGGTCTTCCCGGTGTCTCTCTTGTCTCTTCTCACTTATTCGGGTAGTGCGGCGGGAGACGGTCTTCTGTTCTCTCTTCTGATACCGGGCGCTCTGGGCGGTCTGCTCGGCGCGTTTCTGTCAGGCAGGATCGGCAGGAAAACCCTTAAAAAGGTCTTCGCCGCCGTCGTGATCTTCGGCGGCGCGTATATGATCGCAGGGAGGTAATTATGGATCTCTTCGATATACCCGCCGCGTTCCTGATCGGAGCTCTCACGGGGACGGGCGTCGGCGGAGGCGGCCTTCTCGTTCTTTATCTCACGCTTCTGCGCGGAGTAGAGCAGATCAGCGCCCAGCGGCTCAATCTCATCCTTTTTATCGCCGTCTCCGCGGCGGCGGTACCGTACCATCTGGCGCACCGCAAGGTCGACGCGGAAGTCCTTGCCGTCCTCGTCGCTTTCGCGATCCCGGGAACGTTCGCGGGCGCCGCGATCCGCGGTTCCGTTCCGTCGGAGACGGTAAGGGAAATCTTCGGGATCGCCATGCTGATCACGGGAGCGTACGTCCTCTTCAAAAAGGGAGGCGATCCGGTCAGATCAGAGCGGGGATCTCGTCGCGGATGATATCCCCGACGCCGTTCATGACGTATTTAGGCCTGTACGAGAACTTTTTGAGAGTCGACAGATCGGAAACGCCGGAGAGGACGAGAACGGTGTCAAGACCCGTCTCGATGCCGGCAACGATATCGGTGTCCATACGGTCGCCGATAATTACGGCGTCCTTCACGTCCGCGTCGATCCTCTTCAGCGCGTGCCGCATCATCAGCGGGTTGGGCTTGCCGACGAAATACGCCTCGCACTCCGACGCGAGAACGATCGGAGATATCAGCGCGCGGCACGCGGGCATGATCCCGTTGTCGGTCGGACCGGTGAGGTCAGGATTGGTGCCGATCAGGCACGCTCCGTTACGCACGAGATTCACGGCGTGTTCTATCTTTTCGTAATTTATCGATCTCGTCTCGCCGAAAACGACGTAGTCGGGATTGTAGTCGTTCATCGAGAACCCGGCGTCGTAAAGAGCGTTCACGAGACCGGGCTCCCCTATGACGTAAGCGGAACCGCCGGGGCGCTGGCTCTTCAGAAACGACGCGGTCGCGAGCGCGCTCGTGTAAAAGTGATCCTCAGGGACGGAAAGCCCCATCCGTTCCAGTTTGAGGGACAACTCTTTGCGCGAACGCTCGCTGCTGTTCGTAAGAAACAGAAACTGCTTGTCGTTGTCTGCCAGCCACTTCACGAATTCCTTAACGTCGGGCAGAAGCGTGTTTCCGTGATATATGACTCCGTCCATGTCGCATATAAATGCGGATTTCGAATGCAGTTCCTCGAGTGATATGGTTTTCATTTTTGTCTCCGTTTCCGTCGTTTTTTTGTCTTTTCGGAGCGGTTTTCAAAACGCGCGTTTGGGCGCGGACGGCCTCCGACGACAATAATACTTGACTTCCTTTCTGAAATGTGGTATAGTTTATAAGGTTATTGCCCTTTTGATCCATGCCCGGTTTTTCGTTTCCGGCGCGCGGAAAGAGGGCTCGCGGGACCCGAAAACAGACCCGCGGAATAAACTGCTTGTGAAAATATTATACAATAAATTAAGCGGTTTGTACATAGGGTAACAGGAGTTACCCGAACCCGCCCGGAGCGGCGCCTATACGGCATATTTTCGTTTCTCGTCCTTGCCTTATGT
>JAFWPR010000156.1 GCA_017545225.1 Clostridia bacterium | reverse complement strand
GGGGGTGATGAAACCGGTTTCGGGGTCGTAGTAGAGGACCGGTCCGTCGGACGCAGCCCAGTCGTATTTGTAGTACCCGAACATCCTCATATCGTCGACGTTGTGATATTTTTTGATGCGGTTGTTTGTGGTCCTGAAGAGCGTTATGCTTTTCTCGTCCTCCGAGATCGAGTCGTAGAAATCGATGAAATCGTCGTTCCCGTTGTCGCGCTTGTTGGGCCAGCGCGCGGGATCGAGCCGTTCGGTCCCCTTGAAGACGTGATTGTCTGCGGTCAACTCGCCGGGCGCGATTCCGTAATCGGCGATATTGATCTTCTTCACTCTGCCGCGGACCTTTTCGGGGAACATCCCGCGTTCGCTCTCGGTGAGATCCTCGAATTTGTCTGCGGGCAGAGTGACGCCCGCGTTGAAGACGACGTCGCCGTCGCCGTATTTGCAGTAGGTTATCGGGTTGTCGGCGGTACCCGAATCCTCCGCGGTGAGAGTGAGACCGACGGGCGCTTTGTATTCGCCCGCCATAAACGCGACTTTGATACCGCCCTCGGTCTTCGTCTCTTTCAGTCTGCGCACCGCCGCGACAGCGCCATCAAAAGTGGCGAGAGGATGATCGAATGATCCGTTGTTCTCATCGTTTCCGTTCGGAGCGACGAAGATATCAGCGTCGGTCTGCAGATCATATTCCTTTTCGGTATACGAGCTGAAAACGACGGGCGAGTTGTACGCGAGAGGGAAGGAGAAGTCGGTCCCGTCGTACCTCTCGAGGATCGCCGCAAACTGCTCGCGCGTCGCGTTCCCCTGCGGCTCGATGTAGTCTTTGCCGCCGATCCTGTTTCCTTTTATCAGTCCTTTGTCCGTCGCCCAGATGACGGCTGCCTTCGCCCATCCGCTGACCGCGTTCGCGTCAGGGAACTGCGCTATCGACGCCTTCGAGGACGTGTCGAGTTCTTTGTAATCCGTATATCTGCAGAGCATCGTTACGAGCTGTTCTCTCTTGATCTCGTCCTCCGGCGAGAAAGTCGTCTCGGACGTTCCGTTCACGACGCCGCAGCCCTTCGCCCAGAGAACGGCCGTCGTGTACCACTCGCCGTCCTTTACGTCTTTGAAAACGGGAGAATACGCGATATCGGGCGACTTCTCGCGCCGCCACAGAACGGTGACGACCATCGCGCGGGTCATCGTTCCCTCGGGGTCGAATCTGTTGCCCCCTACGCCGAGCATATACCCGTTGTCGAATGCGTAGTAAACGGAATCGTAGCTCCATCTGCCCGCTTCTACGTCGGAGAACTTATTACCGATCGGGACCTCGGGAAGTTCGTATTTCGACGCTGCGGCCGCCGATAACGCAAGCATCATAGCCGCGAGAATGAAAGAGATGATTTTTTTCATGTCAAAGAACCTCTCTGAATTTTGTCGGTTCAAGTATACCAAATTTGTCGCCGAAACGCAAGATGAACGGTATCAAAAAAGCCTTCCCCTCAAAGGGGAAGGCTTAACTTCGATCAATAACGACCTATACGTTCATACGGTATCTCAAATCCCGCTTTTTCGGAGTCGATGCGGTAGTCGCCGTTTGTAGGGTCCGCAAAGAACGGATTTTCTTCGATCGGATAGACCGTGCTGTTTTCAACGCGCGTACCGAACGTGACGACGCGCTCCGCGTAAGTGTCGAGAACTCCTTCCCCGATATGTCCCTTCGTCGCGACGATCACGTTGCCGTATATCTCGTCGTACGACGGGTTGATCGGGCAGTCGGGATCGTCGGCGTACGGAGCCATGTCGGAAAGATCGTACTTGTACGCCGCAAGCGTCGGGAAAGCAGACGCCCACAGTTCGTTCCTGAACGGGACAAGCTCGAGGATGGTGATCCTCTCATCCTCGGCGATCGGTTTCGTAAAGCCGTCGGTCTCGCCCTCGATCGAGGTGTACATCGAATCACCGAGAAGGATCTCGGATCCCGTATTCTGGTCGGGCTCGATTATCACGTTGTTGTAAATCTTGTTTTCTCGCCCGCCGTTCGTGAAGATCGCGTGATTGGCGGTGTTGAAGAAGATATTGCCGTAGACCTCCTGGCCCGATTCGCTGTCGTCGAGATAAAGTCCGAGCGAATTGTGCTGTTCGAGCCGGTTTCCCACGTCGGCGACTATATTGTAGCGCACGACGCAGCCGTGACCCGCGAGGTTGCGCCCCGCGTAGATCGCGCCGAAGTCGGTCGACTGCGTCACGACGCTGTGGATGTAGTTGTATTCAACGGTGATATAGTTGCTCGGCCAGACCGATTCGCTGTAAGTGACGGCGCTGTTGGACGAATCGCACATCTCGTTGTGAGCGATCCTGACGCCGCAGCCCCATACGCGCACGGCGGGCGACATCGTTTTGTTGACGTACCCGAAATGCTCGAACAAATTGTTTTCAATTACCGATCCGCCTGACGTCAGCGTCTCTCTGTCGCCGGTCTTCAGGTCGATATTCCTGCCGCCCACGTCGTAGAATTCGTTGTTCGTGAAGGTCGCGCGATCGCCGTCCATAAGGAATCCGTAACCCCTGAAATTGTGGAAACTGCATTGGTCGACCGTGAGATCATCCGCGCCCGACCCCCTCATGAAGTCGCCCGTCGCGTAGCAGAACTCGAGACCCACGAGAGAGATGAAGTCCGCGTTATTGAAAGTGAACATCTGCCCGGTGAGCGCGACGCTGTAGTCCCCCGCGGGATCCATAACGTAAAGATACCCGGTATTTTTATCGATATAGCACTCGTCCGTCCTGTCGAGCTCGTCCGGAATATTGAAGAAATAGTAATACGGACACGGCGTGTTGTCTTGGAACTTGTGCAGCCCGTAGCCGTTGATCGTAGGAGTGATATATCCGGTCTCCGGATCGTAGAACAGCACGGGTCCCTCGGACGCCGACCAGTCGTATTTATAATATCCCGACATGTACATATCTTCGACGTTGTGATACTTACTGATGCGTTTGTTGTCGTAAGGGAGGAGCGTGATGCTCAGTTCTCCCTCGTGAAGTTCCTGATACCGACCGATGAAATCGTCGTTGCCGCTCTGCAGCCTGTTTGGCCAGCGCGCGAGATCGAGCCGCGTTTCTCCCGCGAAAACGTTGTTGTTCGCGCCGAGGGACGCGGGGTCCACGCCGTATTCCCTGAGGTCCGCTCTCATGATGCGGCCGCGGTATTTCTCGGGGAACATCACGGCGTCGTCTCCGAGCGCTTCGAATTTGTCCGCGGGAACGGAAACGCCCGCGTTGAAGACGACGTCGCCGTCGCCGTATTTGCAGTAGGTTATCGGGTTGTCGGCGGTTCCCGAATCCTCCGCGGTGAGAGTGAGGCCGACGGGCGCTTTGTATTCGCCGGCCATAAACGCGACTTTGATACCGCCCTCGGTCTTGGTCTCTTTCAGTCTGCGCACCGCCGCGACCGCTCCCTCGAACGTCGCGAGAGGATGCGCTTTCGTTCCCTCGTTTGCATCATTGCCGTTCGGCGCGACGAAGATGTCCGCGTCGTCCTGAAGAACGTATTCCTTTTCGGTGTACGCGCTTATCGGCACGGGCGCTTTGTACTCGAGAGGGAAGGAAAAATCGGTCCCGTCGTATCTTTCGAGGATCGCCGCGAACTGTTCGCGCGTCGCGTTCCCCTGCGGCTCGATGTAGTCTTTGCCGCCGATCCTGTTTCCTTTTATCAGCCCTTTGTCCGTCGCCCAGATGACGGCCGCCTTCGCCCATCCGCTGACCGCGTTCGCGTCAGGGAACTGCGCTATCGACGCCTTCGAGGACGTGTCGAGTTCTTTGTAATCCGTATATCTGCAGAGCATCGTCACGAGCTGTTCTCTCGTGATCTCGTCCTCCGGCGAGAAAGTCGTCTCGGACGTTCCGTTCACGACGCCGCAGCCCTTAGCCCAGAGCACCGCCGTCGTGTACCACTCGCCGTCCTTTACGTCTTTGAAAACGGGAGAATACGCGATCGCGGGCGACTTCTCGCGCCGCCACAGAACTGTGACGACCATCGCGCGGGTCATCGTCCCTTCGGGGTCGAATCTGTTGCCCCCTACGCCGAGCATATACCCGTTGTCGAATGCGTAGTAAACGGAATCGTAGCTCCATCTGCCCGCCTCGACGTCGGAGAACGTATCTCCGATCCGGACTTCGGGAAGTTCGACGGACGACTGCGCGGCCACGGACAGCGCGAGCATTACCGCCGCCAAAACAAGGGATAACAGTTTCTTCATTTGTCTTATTCTCCTTCCGGTAATTTCACGTATCCGCTTTGTTCGATTATCGTTTGCCCTTCGTCGGACAGGATCCAGTCGATCAGGGCGGGGACGTTTTCGTTCTCGTTGTCCGCTCTGTATATCGCGTAGAACCGTGCGACGACGGGATAGGTGCCGTTTCTTATGTTTTCCGCACTCGGATAAACGCCGTTCAGGGAGATCATTTTGACCGCGTCGTTTTCGACGATGCCGTCCATATAGTATCTGAACGAGAATCCGAGCGACCCGCCCGCGACGGCGAAGATCGACTTGTTCCCGATCTTTTTATCTCCCATGAATTTCAGAAAGCCGTCTGACTGCCGCTCCCCTCGAGGCGCGTTATCGGATTGATTGCTCTGTCCGCTCCGCCGACTTCTTTCCAGTTTTTGATCTCTCCCGAGTATATACTCCGTATCTGATCCGCCGTCAGCCCGTCGACCGGGTTTTTCGCGTTTACGAAGAAGACGAACGCCTCGAGCCCTATAGGCACGTAAACGAGCTCGACACCTTTTTTATCTGCGTACGCTTGCTGCTCAGCGGACGGTCCGGCGCTGAAAAACACGTCGGTCACGCCGTCGACGATCGCCTTGTAGCCTCGAACGGTGTTCTTGTACTGCATCGCGCTGTCAGAAGCGAAGTTCTCGCCGTAGTAATTATCCGCCGAGAACTCTCCGCCCTCGAACGTCACGCATCCCTCGGGATAGACGTTGTCGATTATCGCCGCGTAAACGGGGACCAGAGCCGACGCTCCGTCGAGCACGGGCAGATCGCCCGAGAGCTTCAGGGAAGAGGAGATACGGGGAAGGTCGGATTCTTCTTTAAAAGGGAGATACCGCTCGACGTCGATCATCTGCGCGGTCCCGGCTCCGCCGAAGTTGTTCGAGAGCCTCCGCGTCAGGAGCATATATACACTGAAATTGAACGCGGCGAAAAGAGCGATCACGAGAAGGATCGCGCCGATCTGCCTGAAAAGCTTCATATCACCACAGCTCCTTCCCTATAAAACAGATGATGGAGCTTTGCTTGTACGCCCAAACGTCGTATACGAAGTGGGCGACGGTGAGCGCGATGCAGACGGCAACGACCGATCCGAAGATGATGAGAAAAGTTCGTCTCTTCACGGCGCGCCTCACATATGAGCGATCGCTAGTCCCGCCAGGATCATGAGCCCGATGTGGTTGGTTATGAGGATCCCCGTAATTACTGAAGAAACGATGACGGCGTTCTTATACTTTCTGACTTCCTGACCGGTGTAGGTCAACGGATATTTTTTCTGCATTTTTTTCGCTCTTACGAATCTCAAAACGCAGAACCCGACCGCTATGAGAGATAAGGCGGGGAGCCCGTAGAAAAGCACCAGAAATATAGTGATTTTGTAATCCATATAGCCCTCCCTTCAAGCTGCTTTGATTCCGAATTCCTTTAAAGATCCTTCGACTCCGCTTCACTTCTTTCCGCTCCGCTCAGGATGACACGGTAATGAAAAAAGGTGTCATTCTGAGCGGAACGAGCAAAGTGAGTGCAGTCGAAGAATCTAATTCCGAATTTCGAATTACGAATTATCCTTCATTTCTGTACAGGAAAGTGACGACCTGCCCTCTGGTGCAGGTATCTTCGGGCGAGAACGTCGTCTTGCCCGTCCCGAGCGTGATGGACCGCTCTACCGCCCAAAGGACGGGAGCGAAATAGTAGTCGTCGCTCTTCACGTCGCCGAAGGGGTTCTCCGTGCTCGACGGCGCGGGACTGCCCTCGGATCTGTGAAGGAACGTGACGATCTGTCCGCGCGTGCACGTCTGATCCGGCGAGAATTCCGTCTTGCTCGTCCCGAGCGTGATGCCGCGGCCGACCGCCCAGAGAACGGCCTTGTAATAGTAGTCTCCGCTCTTCACGTCGCGGAACGGGTTGGACGCGCTCTCCGGCTCGGGAGACCCGGCGGCGCGCCACAGGAAAGTGACGACCTGACCGCGCGTGCATCCCTCGTCGGGCGAGAAAGTCGTCGCCGACGTTCCGGTGGTGATGCCGTTCGCCACGGCCCAGCTCACCGGATCCTCGTAAAACGCGCCTTTTTCGACGTCGTTGAAGATCGCGGACGCCTTTTTCGCCGTCGACGCGCGGTAAGCCGCCGCGACGTCGTCCGCCGTCATCGCGCCTTCGTAGACGCGGGCGAGATTGATCTCGGTCCGCGCGCTGACGGGAAGGATGACTTCTCCGTTGGGGTTGGTGCCGTACGACAGGGAGCCGACCCACATCGACCCGCCGTACGGGTCGTCGGGGAAGTACGGATCCTTGATGCCGCCCGATCCCTTTCCTTCTCCGGCGAGTTCGCCGTTGACGTACAGCTTGACCGAAACGCCGTCGTAAACGGCGACTGCGTGGACCCATTCGCCCTGAGGAACGGGCGTCGTGACGATTATCCTGTCGGTCGAGGCCTGCTCGGGGTTCGAGACGAACGTGCCCCACACGAACAGATCGCCGCCGTCAATACGGAGCGCGATATTCGCGGAGTCGATCGAACCGAGAACGCACTGCGCGCTCTGGTTGTCGCTGAGTTTGAAATACGCTTCGAGCGTCGTCGCGTATTTGATCTTGTTGAAATCTTCCTGACCGAACGAATACCCGATACCGCCGAATCCGAACAGGCGGACGGACGTCTTTCCGGTCGAGGCGTCCTCGACGAAAGTCGTTCTCGCGGGAGCTTCGTTAATCTTCCTGCCGTGAGTTTCTTCATAAGATCCCGAATCGGCCCTGACTTCGAATATCGCCTCCGCGGGGTATTTCGTCTCGAGTATTCCGACGTTTATCGTACCCTCCGCGCTGATCCACGAGGACGACCTTTTGTAAGCCGTCTGAGCGCGGACTTTTACTGAGTAATCTACGCCCTGCGTCAGTCCCACGATCTTGAACGTCAGCTTTTCGGGCCTGTTTGAAACGTGCGGGTCGTTCATATAGTTATAGGTCGTCTCGTTGCCTTCCGGGTCGGTCAGGACGACCTGATATCTCCATAGGTAGTCCCGCGCCAGTTCCGACTTGGGAGTCGCTCTCGTCACCGTCACGAGGATCGAGTCGTGGTTGCCGACGTCCTCGACCGTTACCTCGGCGCCCGCCGGGAACGTCGGCTTGGCGCTCTTTTCTCCGAACGATCCCGCCGTTCTGTCCGTCAGATAGTAACAGTTATATTCCGTGACCCCGGTCTCGGGGTTTATGACGGGAACGATCTGGTTTGCAGGATCGATTATGAAATCTTCATTTTCAAAAATCAGTTTTCCGAGGTTGATATCGAGCCGTCTGATACGCGTTGTCCCGTTCGACAGCACGTCGACGAGCAGACATTGACACGAGTTGGGAACTGAATCCGCGTACGGAGTCGCCGTCGTGCCGGTCCCTGCGTTCCTCGCCGAGCCTGCGTTCGTCGCGCCGTAGGTGTTGCCGAGCGTACCGGTCCTGACCTGCGTGAATCCCGCGCCCTGATAGATCACCCGTGCGGTGTCGTAAAGCAGGGTATGGCTGTGACCGGTGAAGAAGATGAAGTTCGGATGCGCGCGGAACGCCTCGATCACCGCGTCGGTGTAATAAGCGGTCGTTCCCTCGAAGGGGGTACTTATCGGGTGATGCGCGATACCGAGGATCGGACCCGTATAGCCCGAAGCGTCGATCTCGGCGAACGCCGAGAGGACGAACTTTTCGTTTTCGTTATAAGTCAGTTCTCCGTCCGGCGCCTCGTCGGGGCTCAGTTTGATTATCGGAACTCCGCAGACCCAGTAAAGCTTCTGCGGGATCTGTCCGGTCTTTTCGGTGAACAGTGCGTGGCTGCCTACCCCGTCGCCGTAAAACAGTTCGTCGTGGTTGCCCATCGACATAATCGTCGTTCCGACGGCGGATCCCGTCGCCGTGATCCCGGCGCCGTCAACGTCGACCGTCGCGGACGCGGAGTATCTGTTGACGATCTCCATGAGCTTGTCGTACTGGTCGGGTCTTCCGGCGTCGGTCAGGTCGCCCGCGATGATGAACGCGTCGACGCCGCCGATCTTCCCGAACGCTTCGTACGCTGCGGGAAGTTTGCCCTCAGAATAGTAGCTGTCGAGGTGCGTGTCGCCGCCGATCGCGAACCGCGCGATCACGTCCTCGCCTTTTTCGATCGGCGCCCAGTCGGCGTTTTCCGGATGCCAGGAACCGCCGTCGTCGATTACCGCTGCGAACGCGGTAACGACCGTGCATGAAAGAACGAACAGCGCCGCGATCAACAGACAAGTGATCCTTCTCGTTTTCATCGTCAAATCGTCCTTTTATATTATTTTACGCTATTTTAAGTATAGAAAAAACCGCGGTCGTTGTCAAGTGAAAAATCCTTCCGCGGGAAGCCGAGGTGCCTTCGGACATTAATGTGCGGGATCGTCGCGGTGAACAAAATACTTGACCTTAATATATAAAAGTAGTATAATATACAAAGCACGCTCTGTTGGGCTTAACCGGTACGAAGCTCCGGGGAACGGCTTCCGGTGCGGTTTCGGCCGCTTTTCCGGACGCCCCGGTTTCACCTAAAATAAAACGCGGTCATCATCCCCTGACCGGACGGGAGACGTTTATGGCTGTTTTCAGTTCTCTCAAAAAGAAAATAAGACATTGGCAGGTCATTGCGGCGTGCCTTATTCTCTGCGATTTCATCTCGATCCACGTGTCGTATTTCTTCGCTCTCTGGCTCAGGGCGGATTTCCGTTTTTCGCAGATACCCCACGCGTACCTCGATCCGTACACAAAGTTTATATC
The DNA here is from genome assembly GCA_017545225.1 of Clostridia bacterium. GTDB lineage: Bacteria > Bacillota > Clostridia > Oscillospirales > CAG-272 > RUG11130. Next base: position 1,509 of record JAFWPR010000156.1, on the reverse strand, counting down.
TCTTTTCGCCGCAGGCGCGATCATCGTTTTCATCGCTTTCAGACTGTATCGCAGTATGTGGCGTTTCGCCAGCTTCGGCCTTCTGGTCAGGACGGTGCTCGCTTCTGCGACCGTCGCTCTTATCCACAGCATCCTTATCACCGCGATTATGCATCCGATAAGAATGCCCCACTCGTACTACTTCGGCGGTTTCATCATCCAAACGGTCCTTCTCATCGTGCCGCGTTTCTCGTTCCGCCTTCTGTTGTTCATTCGGGGCAGGGCGAAGAAGACTGATGAAAACACGGGGCGCGTCATGATAATCGGCGCCGGAGAAGCGGGACAGATGATCCTCCGCGACCTTAACACCGCGCCGAAACTGAACGACCGGGCGGTCTGTTTCATCGACGACAACCCGAACAAATGGGGACGCTTCATCGAGGGAGTGCCGATCGAGGGCGGCAGGGAAGACATTCCCGCCAACGTCAAAAAGTATAAGGTCACGAAGATCTTTCTCGCCATCCCGACCGCGAAGGCGGAGGACAGAAAGAATATTCTCGGCATCTGCGCCGAAACGGACTGTGAGATCAAGCAGCTTCCCGCTCTTTACCAGATCGCACTCGGTCAGGTGACCGTCAAGCAGATGAAAGACGTCGCGATCGAGGATCTTCTCGGACGCGATCCGATAAAGACCGACCTGAAAGAAGTCTTTGAATTCATTAACAACAAGGTCGTAATGGTCACGGGCGGCGGAGGATCGATCGGATCCGAACTTTGCCGTCAGATCGCGGCTCACCGTCCGAAGACGCTTATCATTTTCGATATTTATGAAAACAGTACGTACGCTGTCCAGCTTGAACTGAAAAAGAAATATCCGGATCTCGATCTGAAAGTATTTATCGGGTCGGTCAGAGACAGCAGACGGCTTTTCGAGATTTTTTCAGAATACCGCCCGCAGGTAGTTTACCACGCCGCGGCGCACAAACACGTGCCGCTCATGGAAGACAGTCCGAACGAGGCGATAAAGAACAATACTATCGGAACGTTCAAGACTGCATACGCGGCGATGATCCACGGATGCGAGAGGTTCGTCCTCATATCCACCGACAAAGCGGTCAATCCCACCAATATAATGGGCGCGTCGAAGAGAATGTGCGAAATGGTCGTTCAGTCTTTCGACTCGAAAATAAAGGAAGGGCATGCGTCCGACATACCCCGGCTCGTCTCTCACTCGGACGGTGAGAACGACGAATGGAGCTGCGCGGAAAAGGTCTTCGCGGAAGCGAAGACTCAGTTCGTCGCGGTTCGTTTCGGCAACGTCCTCGGCTCGAACGGCTCCGTCGTTCCGATATTCAAAAAGCAGATCGAGCAAGGCGGTCCGGTCACCGTGACACACCCCGAGATCGTCAGATACTTCATGACGATCGAAGAAGCCGTTTCTCTCGTTCTTCTCGCGGGGACGTACGCGTCCGGCGGCGAGATCTTCGTACTCGACATGGGCAGCCCGGTCAAAATAGACACTCTTGCGAG
>JAFWPR010000155.1 GCA_017545225.1 Clostridia bacterium | reverse complement strand
GGAAAAGACCGGGTCGAAGATAGAAAGCGGTTCGCTGATCGCCTCGAGTGCGGACGTTACTTTTTTCTCGTCTTCTCCCAGTTCCTTTGCGATCGCGGCGACCGTCGGTTCGGTCCCGAGAGATGCGGTGAGTTTTTCCTTGACGCCGAGCGCACGATATGCGAGATCTCTAAGCGACCGTGTGACTCTGATCGCGTTGTTGTCGCGCAGGTACCTTCTCACTTCGCCGATTATCATGGGTACCGCATACGTAGAAAATTTGACGTCGAGTTCCGTGTTGAAATTGTCGACCGCTTTGATAAGACCGATACAGCCCACCTGAAACAGATCGTCCATGTTTTCGTGTCTTCCGGCGAATCTCTGTATCACGCTTAGTACGAGGCGAAGATTTCCTGAAATCAGTTTTTCACGCGCGGCGAGATCGCCGCCCGCTGACCTTCGGAGCAATTCCTTTTTCTCTTTGTCCGAAAGAGTTGTCAGACGCGACGTGTCGACTCCGGTCACTTCAACCTTGCCGAAATACATTTCGAAAACACCCCCGAGCCGCAGATACTGAAAACAGTATTGACGACCCGGGGGTGCCGTTATACGGAAGAGAGGTTTCCACTTTTTAGAAATCAGGCGGCCTCACGGAGCATCTCGCCGATCAGTATGCCGTAACCCCGTAAAGGATCGTTCACCATAACGTGAGTGACCGCCCCAACAAGTTTACCGTTCTGAATAACAGGACTTCCGCTCATCCCCTGAACTATTCCGCCTGCGGCGTCGATTAGTTCAGGATCTGTGATCCTCAACTCGAAATTCTTTACGTTTCCGCTTTCGGGAACGGACTCGATCCTGACGGAATATTTTTTCATTCCTCCGGGGCCGACGGTGCTGAGAATATGGGCGTCCCCGGTCTCAATATCATTTGCGGTGCCTAACGTTATCCTTTCGGATGAGTCGAACTGCCCGGCGTTGAAAAAACCCACGACGCCCGATCCCGTATTCTTTTTGATTACGCCGACGTTTTCGTTTTCGAACGTCCCCTTCAATTCACCGGGATCGCCCGCTTTTCCTTTTTCCGCTCCCGTGACCGTCACGTCCGTTACGATGCCTCTCATCAGCGGGATGAGTTTACCGGTATCGGTATCGCAGATCCCGTGCCCAAGTCCCATGAATTCACCTGTTTCGGGAACTATAAAAGTCACCGTTCCGATACCAGCTGTACAGTCCTTTATCAACAGACCGATCCTCTTAATACCGTCTTTGCAGATTACGGGCGTAACGTATACCGAAGAAGTCTCGCCGTCCCTGATATATTTGATCACCGTATTACCTTCCGACCTGCCTATCGCTTTGACTACGTCTTCCGCGGTGGAAACTCGTACGCCGTTCACTTCGGTAATGACGTCTCCCTTTTTGATCCCCGCATCACGCGCGGGACAGCACGTAAGACCGTCTTTTTCTATCTCGGCGTATTCGTCGGCGACCGGACCTCCGACGAACATTTTAACACCGAAAGGCATCCCGCCGGGGATAACTTCTCCGACGCCGGTTTCTTCTTTCTCCGGGACGTCCGTTTCAGTTACGGCTCCCGGTCGGTCAAAAAAACAGTTGATCTGTTCCGACCCTTTTGCAGCGAGCGCTCCGACCGACGCCGCCAGCAGGATTGAGAATAACACCGCCGTAAAGAGGGAAGCGTACAGTCCCGTTTTGATCCTTTTTATCATTTTTGAATTCTCACCTCCCTGACGGCAAAACATAACCGTCCGAATATATTTTTGACCGCCGCACGACGGATATGAGATGAAAAATAAAACCGAAAAAGATTTTTCTGTAACCTGTCCGTATCTGCTGAGAAAACGAGCAATGAAATCTGTAAAATATTTTGACTTATAACTAATTATATGATATAATATTTTGATAAAATAGAGAAAGTATGTCGAGGTGGCGGTAAAGTGAGAATTCTCGGAATAGATCCGGGCATCGCTCTCGTCGGTTGGGGAGTTATCGACAGTGATCGAGGCAGGTTTTCCGTCGTCGATTACGGCTGCATAAAAACGACTTCCGATATGAGTACTGAGGACAGACTCAAGTCAGTTTACGATCAACTCGACGAGATCATAGAAAAGTATAAACCGACCTCGATGGCGGTAGAAGAACTTTTCTGGAATACCAATCAAAAGACGGGTATCATCGTCGCGGAAGCGAGAGGCGTCATCCTCCTCTCAGCGAAAAACCACGGCGTAGAAATATTCGAATATACGCCCCTTCAGGTCAAACAGGCGATCGTAGGTTACGGGAGAGCGGAAAAAAGACAGGTCATGGCGATGGTCACTGCTTTCCTTTCGCTGAAAGAACCGCCTAAACCCGACGATACCGCGGACGCACTCGCGATTGCCGTGTGCCACGCTCACAGCGGAGCGTCGCGTCTCGGGTCGTATTTCAACAAACCCACTAACATGAAGGGCAAACTCAGATAGGACTGAAAAGAGAGGATACGGTATGTGGATCAGCGACGGTTGGAGCGATTATGAGTTGATCGACGCTTCCGACGGAGAGAGGCTCGAGAGATGGGGAGAATATATCCTCGTCCGTCCCGACCCTCAGGTAATCTGGAAAACCGAAAAGACCGACCCTCGCTGGAGATCCGCAGACGCCGTATACAGAAGATCGGGCGGAGGAGGGTCGTGGCTGAAAAAAGACGTTCCCGAAAGCTGGACCGTCGGATACGGCGATCTTACCCTCAGAGTCAAACCGATGGGATTCAAACACACCGGAATCTTTCCGGAGCAGGCTGCCAACTGGGAATTCGCATCCTCCGCGATCAAAAAAGCAAAAAAAGACCGCAGTGAGGTTTCGGTTCTGAATCTTTTCGGATACACCGGATGCGCTACAGTTGCGTGCGCCGCCGCGGGCGCCTCGGTCTGTCATGTTGACGCGGCGAAGGGAATGGTCGCTCAGGCGAAAGAGAATATGGAACTGTCGGGCCTTGCCGACGCGCCGTGCAGATATATCGTGGACGACTGCGTCAAATTCGTCCGCCGCGAGATTAGACGGGGCAGAAAAT
>JAFWPR010000154.1 GCA_017545225.1 Clostridia bacterium | reverse complement strand
TTTACAGGTATCTTGAATCGGCGGGGAAAACTCTGTCGGAAACGAGGACCGGATTGACGTCTGATTATTCAAAAATCCCCGAATACGCAAAGATTCCCGTATCGGTTATGTACCGTTCCTGCGTTATAAACGGAAGACCGGGAGGAGTGTTCGATCCCGACGCGTCCGTCACGAGAGCGGAAACTGCGGCGATGACGGAACGGTTCGAAAAACTGTCATACTCGGGGTCGGACGTCGCGAGGGGGTTCGATCTCGTAACCGCGCTTCATCTTGCCGATTCCGGACCCGTGACCGTTGTGTGGGGTGACTATTCAATGACCGACAGCCGATTCCCGAACGCCGACGAGGGATATTTTGAGAGCGTTCGCTGGGCGATTGAGAAGGGCTTCGTCGTTCTCACACGTAAAAGCGGCGGGTACGTCAAACTCGGCTTCACAAGGGACAAACGCGATATTTCCGATCTCGGCAAATTGACCTTTGAAGCTGACCGTAAGCTCATGAAGGGCGACGCCGTAATAACTCTTTACCATCACGCCGAGAAAAAGCTGTACAATTATACGAAAAGAGCGGATATCACCGGAGCCGCGGATTACGCCGGTTTAACGGACGAAAAATGGCTCGCTTCCGATCCGATCAACGGAACTGGTTTTTTCAACGCCGTTACCGGAGAGAAAGACGCCATGACGATTTCCGATTACATGAGCTGGGCGGTGGGAGTTGGGATCGTCGAGCCCGACGGATCGGGAAGACTTGACCCGTTTGAAGTACTCACACACGCGGAGCTCGACTCTATGATCGAACGCTATGCGAAACTGAAAAAACTTTATGATCTTAATGATACGCTTAAGCTCTCGTTTGAAGCGTCGAGCGGACAGATCATTCCGTATCGCCTTTACGTACCCGAAGATTACGACGAAAACGAAAAATATCCCGTGGTACTTTACCTTCACGGCGCGGGATACGTCGGTTCCGCGAACGAAGCGCAGCTCAAGGAATGCGCCAACGTTTTTGCAAATCCGAACAGCCCGGTTTACGGGAGTATTTTCATCATTCCTCAATGTCCGGAGGGATTTAGCTGGAACAGTGCCGTTATACGTGATGCGACCTCGGAATTGCTCGAATTCATAAATCAGACGTACAGCACCGACAGGAGCCGTCAGTACGTAACGGGCGTTTCGCTCGGCGGAATGGGAACCTGGGCGATGCTGAGATATCATCCCGAACAGTTTTCCGCCGCGATACCCGTCGCGTCCCCTGTCGCGTTTCAAATGGTTTCCGGAAGCGAACCGGATATTTATGTTCCCGACCCGAGTTATTATGACGAGGAATACGTAAAAGCGAACGACAGAGAGTTCCGTATTTCTCCGGAAATGTTTGAGATACCGATACGAAACGTATACGACGCCGACGACGAACTTTTGGGAGATATGACCGATTACTTTGATCTTATCGAAAAGGTAATGAATAAACACGGCGCGGTCGATTACGAGAACGTCCGGACGGACGGCTTCGGTCACGGCGGAATCTGCCACCAGTACGTCGACCGGTTCGATTACTCGCTTATGGAGTGGATGTTTTCTCAAAGACGTGAAACGGGAATAAAACCGTGAAAGAGTCTGAAGTCGGAGGTTTTTTCCGTTCCCCCTTCGGGTTTTTACCGATTATTTCACTTCACGGCAGAGAGGTGAGTAAGCGCGTACCGAAAAAAGCAAATAAACGGACGAAAATGTAACTCTCCCGCCTGTTTTTTCGGTATATATTTGTGATGGGGCATTTTACTGTTCATTTTCTCATTTTCCTTACTTTTTCCGGCGGGTCCCGCGTCGGCTCTGCTCACCCGCCGCGAGAATATACGTCGGAAAGCGCACAACGCCTCAGATGAAGAGTGATTCGTTACCCTGTAAAATATGTCCGTTGAGGAGAAATTATATGAAAAAGATTCTTTCGCTCATTTCGCTTTGCCTGACAGCCGCGATGATGCTGTCCGTTTGCGCGTTTGCCGCCGACGGCGACGCCGCTCTCCCTTTCCGCGACGTCGGAGCTGGGGAATGGTATTACGGAAACGTGAAATACGTTTATGAAAACGGGATCATGAAAGGCACGTCGGATACCGAGTTTTCTCCCGACGGAACGCTCACCCGTGCGATGTGCGTCGCGATCCTCCACCGCGCAGCGGGAGAGCCGACGGTCAACGTCAAATTGAAATTCACCGACTTGGCGCCCGGCGAATATTACGAAAAACCCGTTATTTGGGCTTTTGCCCGCGGGATCGTCAAGGGAAGGACCGAAAACGAGTTCGTCCCGGACGGCAATATCACGCGCGCCGAATTTGCGACGATGCTGTTCAGGTATATGAAGGCTTCCAGGCTGACTCTTACCGAAACGAACGATTCCGTTCCCACCGACGCGGATAAGATCCCGGAATTCGCCGCAGACGCCGTATACGCTCTGTATCGGGCGGGAATCGTCACGGGAAAAGGCGGGGGCGTATTCGATCCGGGGGCGGATATCACACGCGCCGAGACCGCCGCGATGATAGAAAGGTTTCAGCGTTCCGCGATAGATACTATGGAGAATCCCGTGTTTGACGACGGCGTGCTCGATATTGCGTATATAGGCAACAGTTTTACTTACGTTCCTAAAATACAGGATCACTTCGAGGCTATCGCCGAAGGGAAGCACGAGATTAAGACGCATATGCGAACGCACCCGGGTTGGATGCTGTCTGATCACTATGATAAATGGAGCAAACGGTCAGAGGACACGATATCATATATGGCGAGGGATTGGGACGTTATAGTGCTGAACGATGCGGGAAATATTGAGCTGCTTCAGCTGAGAGAAGACTTTATCGAGCAGTACGAAAGTCTCCCCGAAGAGACAAAAGCGAAGTACTCGTTCGACGCTTATTATCAGCAGGTAAGAAATACTCTGAGGAGTGACGAATACTTCAAACTTTTCACCGAGATGTTCGGGCCTGACAAGATTTATTACAATCTATGTGAATCTTCGTTCAGCAAAAACGGATCGAACGAAAAGTATTTCAGATGGAGAAACTGGCTGCGGGATAACTGCGGTATCAACAGGATCATGCTGAACATAACGGGATTTGATCCCGCGCTCCGACTCGATCCCAACGATTTTTACTATTATCCGGAAGATTTTCACCCGAATAATTTGTACGGTTACTGTTATGCGCTCGCTCTCTACTGTACGATTTACGACGAACCCTGCATAGTGCAGAACAACGGTATCCTTACGGACGACGACATCCCAGGCGGCACTCCGGAGGAAAAAGAAGCGTACATGATCATGATCAAGAACTTGATTCAGGAACAACTTGATTTTGAAAAGGCTCATTGAGCCGGCGGAGGACCGGTTTTTGTAAAGATTTGACATCTTTTCTCCGGCTGCGTAACTTTAATACACTTTTTTTCGGTATATAAAGCAGAGAGCAAATGTTATTCATTTTCTCATTTTCCTTACTTTTCCCGGCGGGTCCCGCGGCGTTCTATGTTCTCCCTCGCCGCGGGAAGCCCCTGCCGGGCGACAAACCCTGAAGGAGGTTTTCATATGAAAAAAATGATTACCATCGTTTCTCTCATCCTTGCTGCGGCGTTGATCCTGCCCGCCGCGATCATCCCGGCATCCGCGGATTACTATTTCGGCGACGGCGTCACTTACTTTTACGACGGAGCGATAGTCTCGGGTGAGATCCTGATCGGACTCAATTATCATGAGGATTTACAAGGGATGCGTTTTTACGCCTATTATTCGGATGATCCCACCGAAACGGAAAAAACCTCTTTGTACGGCAGTGCAAAAGTCGGTGACGTTGCCGATTTATGCGAGATACTTAATATCCCTTTTTCTCTCTCCGGCGCAGAATTGCTCAGCGTCTCAGGCCGTGCAGACGCAGACGGCAAATTCACCCCGAACGGAAAAGCGTGTTTCTGCCTGAAACTACGCGGTATAACTGTTGACGAGGCGATCTGGGCTCTTTACGAAAACCCGTATATCGAGTACGCTGAGCCCAACTTTATCTACGGGCTCGACGGAGGGGATAACACTCCGTCCGTTCCCGCGGGACCTTTCAGGGACGTGGAGATTGACGACTGGTATTTCGAAAACGTCAAATGCGTTTACGAGATCGGTCTGATGGTCGGAATGGAAAAGGATCTTTTCGGACCCGACGTCAAATTGACCCGCGCTATGGCGGTGACGGTGATGTTCCGGCTTCATCAAAAAATGGGGGATTATGGACTTGTTAATTGCTTTGTTACAGATTTTCCGTCCGGATTTGAGGACGTTCCCGAAGGAGCATGGTACTCGGACGCTCTGAACTGGGCGAGACTTGCGTCCGTTGTTCAGGGTAGGACCGAAAAAATTTTTGATCCTGAGGGGCAAATCACCCGAGCGGAGTTTTCCGCGATGCTCGGGCGTTATCTCGTGAATTTGTGCGACCATCACGTGTTAAAGACGAAGGGAAACGCGAAAGCCGAGGAAAAACTGACCGACTGGAACAAGATTCCCGAATTCGCAAGGAACAAAGTAGATTTCCTGTTCTGGAACGGATTGATCAAAGGGAAAGAAAACGGGAAATTCGACCCGGACGCTCCGATAACGCGCGCAGAGATCGCCGCGATCCTCGATCGCACAATCCGATTTACGGAAGATAATCTTATAAACTGAAAACAGGGGACGGTGAAAACCGTCCCCTTTCCTTTTTTCGTCGCCTTTCACAAAATATCGGGGAGGACGCCATCGTTTTGCTGAACTGTTGACAAATAATTTCAATTATGTTAATCTCTATACAGCCCGCTTCGCGCGGGCAATACGACAGAAGGAGAGTATCGTCACAGCATGGCGATACCCGAAACGACATGAAACGATTGACAAAAAAGCAGATGATCATCTTTGCGATCGGACAGCTCGGATGGTCTATCCTGTCCGGCGTTATCAACGCCTGGTTCGTTACTTTCTATCTTCCCACCCAGGTTGACATCGACTCAGGCGCTACTCAGTTCATCACGCCCGGTCTCGTGATCCTCGGCTTCCTGACTATCCTCGGACTCATCACGGCGGTATCACGTATCTTCGACGCCGTGACCGACCCTCTCATCGCGTCGCTCAGTGACCGATCAAAGAACAAGCGGGGCAGAAGGATCCCTTTCATGCAGTATGCGGCGATCCCGCTCGCCGTCGTCGCAGTTCTTCTGTTCTGCGCTCCGGTCAACGCGATCAGCGGTATCAACGTCGCGTGGATCTCCGTGTTCATCATCCTGTTCTATCTGTTCATGACGATGTACTGCACGCCGTATAACGCGCTCATCTCCGAGTTCGGCAAGACGCAGGACGACCGTATGTTCATCTCTACGGCGATATCTCTCACTTTCTTCGCCGGAACGCTCCTCGCCTACACTCCGTTCGTTTTCGCCGGGATGCTCAGAGGAATGAACATAAACTTCAACTGGAGTTACCGTATCTGTTTCATCGTTCTCGCCGTTATCGCGTGCGTTTGCATGCTTCTTCCGACGTTCCTTCTCAAAGAAAAGGAATTTGTTGACACTAAACCCTCGAATTCAAATATGTTCAAATCTCTTGCGGCTACGTTCAAAAACCGCAATTTCCGCGTTTTCGTAGGATCCGACATCATGTACTGGATCGGTCTGACGCTTTTCCAGACAGGACTTCCGTTCTTCGTCAAGGTCTCGATGGGACTCGACGAGTCGATGACTATGGTCTTCATGGGCGGTATGACGATCCTCTCCGCAGTATTCTATCCGTTCGTCTCCGGCCTTGTTCGAAAATTCGGTAAGAAGAAACTCACTATTATCGGGTTCCTCGGTTTGGCGCTCGCGTACGTCGTTACCGCGCTTATCCGCGTTCTTCCGATCCCGGGTATGGTCATCGGAGTGCTGATCTGCGTTATTGCCGCGTTCCCGATGGCTCTGCTCGGTATCATTCCTCAGTCGATCGTCGCGGACGTTGCGGAGGCTGACGGCTACGTGACGGGCGAGAACCGCGAGGGCATGTTCTTTGCGGCGCGTACGTTCGCTATGAAATGGGGTCAGTCGATCGCGATGCTCGTTTTCACGTCCCTCGCGATCCTCGGCACCACGCAGAACCTCGGTTCCAACGATATCACCGCGTCTCCGCTCGGTCTAACGATCGTCGCTATAGTCGCCGTCACGTTCTGCGTGCTCGGAGCCGTCATCCTTGCCTTTTACGGTGAAAAAGACGTTATGAAGACGATCGAAGAGGGCAAACCGAAGGCTGACTCGGACGACAGGGACAAGACCGAATGAACTGTAATTTCAAACTGACTTATAAAGCGGGCGGAAATGACTGCGTCATTTCCGCCCCCTCGGAATGCGAAGACCTGACGCTCGCCGTCGCCGACGACGGCGAGCGCCGCCGCGTCACCGTCCGCGCGAAGAGCGAGGTGACGCTTCTCGGCTATTCCGAGAGCGGACACGATTTCTTTTCAACGGATCATCCCGAGGACCCGGGTCCTCAGGGCGATCTTTATTTTATCAACGGATATCAGTCGTGGACCGAAACGCGCGAGTTCTACGGTGACGTCAGGGAGCGCGATGTTACTCGCCTTCCCGGTCTGCTCAAAAGGAACTTCGCGCTCGACCGTTACGGCGACGCAACGTTTTACGAATACGACAAGCGCGTGCTTCACGGGTACGACGTCTTTTACGTCCGCGGTAAGATAAGCGGGTTCGCCGCAAGCCTCAATCTCGCAAACGCGTATCTGATATTTGAGGTCGTAAGGCGCACCGGCTCCGTCGCAGTCATCAGCGACGTCGGCGGCGTGACGCTGCGCGAGGGCGACGAATTTACCGTTTGCGACTATATCTACGCTCCTTCTTTTTCCGAGGGCAGGGAACTTCTCAAAAAATACTACCCGCCGAAGAGGATCGGAAAGATCTTCGGATATACGTCGTGGTATAACTACTATCAGGATATAAACGAAAAGATCATCCTACGCGATCTCTCCGCGCTTGACGGACGTTTCAATCTGTTCCAGATCGACGACGGCTACGAGACTTTCGTCGGAGACTGGCTCGACGTCGATCCGGCGAAATTCCCGAACGGTCTTTCGCCTATCGTGAATGCGATAAAAGAGAAGGGACTCACAGCGGGAATATGGCTCGCTCCTTTCGTCGCTGAGGAAAAGAGCCGCCTGTTCCGCGAAAAGCCGGAATGGTTCAGAAAGGGACCCGACGGCGCGCCCGTCAAATGCGGCTCCAACTGGAGCGGCCATTTCGCGCTCGACCTCGAACTGCCCGAAGTCAGGGACTATATCGGAAAATGTCTCACGCACTACGCCGATATGGGCTTCGATTTCTTCAAACTCGATTTTCTGTACGCGGCGTCGCTTCCGGAATACGGGGGAAAGACGCGCGCGGCCGCCGCGCAGGAAGCGTATACCTTCCTTCGCGAGACGCTCGGAGACAAAAAGATCCTCGGGTGCGGAGCGACGCTCGGCAACGCCGTCGGCGTCTTTGATTATGTGAGAGTCGGTCCCGACGTTTCGCTCAAGTTCGACGACGCGTGGTTTATGAAATATATGCACAGAGAGCGCATCTCGACCAAAGTGACCCTCCAAAACACGGTTTTTCGTTCGTTTATGGACGGCGCGTTCTTCGGTGCAGACCCCGACGTTTTCCTTCTGCGCGACGATAACATCTCGCTCTCGAAAGAGCAGAGAAGGGCTCTTATCACGCTCAACGCGCTGTTCGGAAGCGTGATGATGACGTCGGACAACGTGGCGGACTACGATGATGAAAAGAAAGAACTTCTCGCGGACTCACTCGACCTTTTCAAAAAAGATAAGACCGTCACGTACAACCGCCTCGGCGACGTCATAACGATAAAATGCGGAACGGACGCCGGCGAGCTGACATTCAGATACGACACGGAAAGAGGTGTTCTCATTGACTGACAGAACCGGCGTTATTTTCGGTAACAGGATCGACGCGAAAACGGTAAAAGCGGCTGAAAAAAGCCGTGCGAAGTACCTCAAAAAATACGGCGACGACAGCGGCGCCGACTATAAGCTCGGTTTCAAAACGATCGATGCGCTCGGCGATATGAACGTCTCGAATATCGTCTTCTCGGACGGGAACGAGCCGTTCCCGGAAAAGCCGCTTATCGTCGGCAATATCCGTATGGGGTTCGGTCATTACCGAATCAGCATCGCGATGGCGTCGTGCGCCCGCGCGCTCGGATACGATCCTCTTTGGCTCGACCTCGCCTCGTTCGACGCGACGGGCTCGAAGATGATAAGGGAACAGAACGATATGTATTCGCTCGCCTCCCGAATTTCACAGAAGTCACGCCTTTTTAACAAGATCGTCTGGGAACCGCTGAACAGCGAGGGATTCAAAAAGATCACGTATAACGCCAAAGATCAGAAAAACTCCGAGCTCCTCGTGCCGATCTTCAAAAATATCCCGAAAGATATTCCGTATATCGCCACTCACGTCTGGCCTGCTCAGGGAGCTATCCACGCGGGGATGACGAACGTAGTCAACGCGATCCCCGACAACTGGCCTATGGCGCTCCACCTCGCGGAGGGTTCGATCCACACGGTACAGACTCCTTTCGCTTATCTCGGTTACAAAACGCTCGGCGGATTCGCCAAAACTCCGCTTTCCCCTATGCCCGAGAGCGATATCAAAGAGGTCGGATGCTACGTCGACCACGAACTGCTCGTAAATCTTGAGGAAGACAACAAAAAACGCGCCGACAGGGCGCGCGGAGCGGGCCCCGTCCGCATCCTGATGAACGTCGGAGGCGCCGGGGCGGGCGGCGATATGTTCCGCGCGATGATAACCCATCTGCTTCCGTACGTCGACCGCGGAGATGTCGCGCTGTTCCTCAATACTGGCGACCACACGGCGGTATTCGACTCCATGGCCTCGCTGATAGGGAAGAGAGACGATCTTCATATCTTCAAAGACGATTTCGACGGTCTCAAAGCGCGGGTCGAAACGATCCGCGGCGGCGACGCTCACGGAGTCACCCTCGTCTGCGACGGCGACATATTCCGCGCAGTTTACGCCACTAACCTCCTGATGCCCGTCTGCGACCTTTTAGTGACGAAGCCGTCCGAACTCGCGTACTATCCGATCCCGAAGCTCTATATGAAGCACATAGGCGGCCACGAGGTCTACGGCGCGATCCACGGAAGGGAATTCGGCGACTCGACGGACGAGTACCCGACGAAAAAAGGCGTCTGCGGCGCGCTCGACACGCTTCTTCATGACCGTGAGATCATCCCTCACCTTTGCGGTCGGATAAACGAACTCAAATCTCAGGGCTATTACGACGGCGCGTACAGATGCGTCCGTCTCGCAGCAGGCGAAAAAGAATAACGGAGAACGCCGCGGTTCACCCCGCGGCGTTTCAAATAAACAGAAACGTTTCGGATTTCTTTTTTCTCTCAAGAAACCGTTTCAAAAACGGTCTGCATTCAAAGTCGAGCGCCCCCTCCGGACATTCCGTTACGCAGCGCAGACATCTGATACATCCGTCGCCCGGTACGCCTTTTTCCATCGTCCCGACCGGGCAGTTTTCCTCACACACCCCGCATCCCGAGCATTCGCCGCTTTTCATGATCTTTACTCCGACTCTGCTTCTCCATTCCGGGAGAACGTCAGCGTAAAACGATCTTCTCATAGGCGGTACCGCGACGGGCGCGGGTTCTTTTATTTTTTCGATAAACGGTAAAAGAGCCTCGCGGTCAAACCCGTTTTCCTCTTTAAGAAACGAATGACCTGTCGGCAGGGCGATCGCGGCGCAGAGGGGACGAGTCAGGATGCCTTGCGCCTCAAAAAGCGCGTTCCCGGGCCTTATCCCGCCGTAAACGGCGACGATAGCGGCGAATCCCGTCTTTACCGTTTTGAGAAACTGTACGACGGTCTCCGGTATACTCTCGCAATAAACGGGGAATACGGCGACTGTCACGGCGTCCGCGTCCGCTTCGCGCTTTCCGACCGTGATATCCTCCGCCGTCCTGCCAAGCCGTTGTGCAATATATTCCGCTGTCGCCCGGCTGTGGCCCGCTCCGGTAAAATAGTACACTTTTTCCATACGCTACGTTCCGTACTCCTCCATCAGCGCGCATTCGCACGGCGGTTCTTCCGTGAACCCGAGAACTTCCTTCATCTCATATATCATTTGGTCTTTCGTTCTTCCGCAATTCCGGCTTGCAAGCGAAATCTCGATCGCCGAGAAGGGTATCATCCGGCTTTTATAATCTCTGAAACGGACGAACTGCGTATAGTCCTTGCACCTTTCTATCTTACAGCTCGTGTGAAGCGCTTTTCCTCCGTCGTCCGGAGGGACCCACCCGCATTCTTCAACGAGAGTCTTTTTTACTTTTTCCCAGTCGTAAGTTCCGCCGCATATCGCGTTTAGATCAAAGTGAACGAAAGCGGGGATATGACCTGAACGCGACGACCGCTTTACCGCTTTTCTGAACGGTCCCATTACGCTTTCAGCCTCACTTATTGCGATCACTATATTTGAAACGAGCTCGTCCCCGTAACCCGCGATCCGCTTGATCGGACTGTCTCCGAAAGCGAGTTGATTCATAGCCATGAGCGTCTGCCTCTGTCCCGTTTTCAGCGGAGGCTTGAGAGTCAAAACTCGTCCTGCGTTGAGCAGAAAGTTCAGAGGTTTGTTTTCAGCAAACGTAAAAGCGATTCGCGGCGCGAAATGGTTGAAATACAGTCCGAGCGCCTGCACCGGCTCGTTCCCGGCTGCGAAATACGGTACGCGGAGTCTTACGAGGTATTCGTAAAAAAGAACGTAAGCGAGCGACGGACAAGCGCACGTATTGCCGGCGATCGAGAGCAGCTTTCCGTATACGCGGCGCATCTCGCCGTCTTCAAGCTTTCGCGATACGAACCTGACGTCCGGAAAAGCGATTTTCGCGCCCTCGATGCTTTTTCGCGCGGAGTCAGACATAAAAGGTATCTCCCACGTCAGGGCGAGAACGCGCAGACCGAGTTTTTTCGACAGATAATAAAGCAGATACGTTGAATCCTTCCCGCCCGTGTAGAACAGGGCGATATCGTATTCCGACCTGTCGGAGCGTGGCACGCTTTCGACGACCGGAAGCACCGCGACCAGGTCGCGCGTTTTTTCCGCGGACGCGCACATCGGGCATCTCCCGTCTGCGTCAAACTCAAGTCCCGGGATAATATAGTCGTTCGCACAGCAGGTAACGCAAAAAGTTGCGTCGTCAAATCCACTCGGAGACCGTCTCAGCTCTTTTTCCGCGACGATCTGTTCTCCGACGAGGGATCCGAGCGCACGGATCTCGCGCCTCCCGAGATCGCGGGGAAGAGACGCTATTAACGCGGCTTTTCGCCCCGACAGTCTCACACGGTTCCCGAACAGGTAAGGCGGGCGTCTCATACCGTAATAACGGAGTTCCCGTCCCTCAAGACGCCATCTGTTCTGTAAATAATACACGGCTACGCCCCTCCTCTCCCTGATAATCTATTCTTCCATATCGCCGGTCGACTGTAAAGGCGGCTTAAATGTGAAAAACGGATGAATTTTCGCCCCCGAATATTGACACCGTACTCCCCGCGGTGGTAAAATTACGGATAGAAAAATCAACACAAAAAAGGCGGTGCAAACAAATATGAAAGAATTAAAACCTATCGATCTCGGGATAGCCGGAGAAGGCTTCGTTTACCGCAACCTTTCCGTACCGGAACTCGTCGAGTTCGCTCTTGAAAGAGGCGAGGGAAGACTCTCCGATACCGGAGCCCTCGTCGTAGAGACCGGCAAATATACCGGACGCTCTCCCGACGACAAATTCATAGTCGACGTTCCCGCGGTACACGACGAGATCGCGTGGGGCAAGATCAACGTTCCGATCAGCCGCGAGAAATTCGAGTCCATCAAGGCGAAGATGCTCGCGTACCTCCAGAACCGCGACGTATTCGTATTCGACGGCTTCGCGGGCGCGGATCCGAAATACACGCAGCGTTTCCGCATCATCAACGAACTCGCGAGCCAGAATATGTTCATCCATCAGCTCCTCATCCGTCCGACTGAGGAGCAGCTCGAAGACTACGAACCCGACTATACGATCATTGCGGCGCCCGGGTTCAAGTGCATCCCGGAGATCGACGGCGTCCACAGCGAAGCCGCTATCATCATCGACTACGAACAGAAGCAGGTCATCATCGCAGGTTCCGGATACGCAGGCGAGATCAAGAAGAGCGTATTCTCCGTGATGAACTACGTTCTCCCGAAGATGGGCATCCTCTCGATGCATTGCTCCGCCAACATCGGCGAGGCGGGCGACTCCGCCGTCTTCTTCGGACTTTCGGGGACCGGTAAAACGACGCTTTCCGCCGACCCGTCCCGCCGCCTGATCGGCGACGACGAGCACGGTTGGAGCCCGGACGGCGTGTTCAACATCGAGGGCGGATGCTACGCCAAGTGCATCGGTCTCGACCGCGAGAAAGAGCCGCAGATCTACGACGCTATCAAATTCGGAACGCTTCTCGAAAACGTCATCGTCGACGAGAAGGGCGTACCCGATTACGACGACGCTAAACTCACCGAGAACACCCGCGCAGGATACCCGGTCGACTACATCGGCAACGCCGCCATCCCCGGAGTGGGCGGCATACCGAAGACGGTCATCTTCCTGACCGCGGACGCGTTCGGCGTCATGCCTCCGATCTCGCGCCTCGACGAGAATATGGCTATGTATCACTTCGTTTCCGGTTATACCAGCAAGCTCGCCGGAACGGAGCGCGGCATCACCGAACCGACCGCAACGTTCTCGACTCTCTTCGGAGCGCCGTTCTTCCCGCTCAACGCGTCGGTTTACGCAACGATGCTCGGTAAAAAACTGAAAGAGACCGGGGCCAAGGTCTTCCTCGTCAACACCGGATGGTGCGGAGGAGCCGCCGGAGACGTCCCGAGAATGAAACTGAAATACACCCGCGCTATGGTCACCGCGGCGCTTGCCGGAGACCTCGATAACGTCGAGTACGGAGTCGACCCGGTCTTCCGCGTCAACGTTCCCAAGACCTGTCCCGGCGTGCCGGACGAGGTCCTCGATCCCGTCAACCTCTGGGGCGACCGCGACAAATACATGGAGTCCGCGAAGAAGCTCGCCGCACTTTTCGAGAAGAACTTCAAGTCAAAGTTCCCGGATATGCCCGAAAACATCGCCTCCGCGGGTCCGAAGGCGTGAACGCCTTCAACTTTACTGCAAAGCAGTAAATCATAACTGCGGGCAAGGCTCGCATCATAACTTGTCCGTCAGGACAATCATAGTTCTAAACTCAAAAAGTCCGGATCTTTTGATCCGGACTTTTTTCGTTATATTTCGCAAGTTCCCACCGTACGCGGGAAGGGAAGCACGTCTCTGATGTTCGGCACCCCGGTGAGATACATGATGCATCTCTCGAAGCCGAGACCGAATCCCGAGTGACGCGCCGATCCGTATTTGCGCAGGTCGAGGTAGAATCCGTACGATTCGCGGTCGAGCCCCAGCTCGTCCATGCGTTTCGTCAGCTTGTCGATATCGTCCTCTCTCTGGGACCCGCCGATGATCTCGCCGATCCCGGGAACGAGGCAGTCCATCGCGGCGACGGTTTTTCCGTCTTCGTTCAGTTTCATGTAAAACGCCTTGATATCTTTCGGGTAGTCGGTCACGAAGACGGGACGTTTGAAGATTTCCTCGGTGAGAAATCTCTCATGCTCAGTCTGCAGGTCGACGCCCCACGATACCTTGTAGTCGAACTTGTCGTTGTGCTCCTCGAGGATCTTCACGGCGTCGGTGTACGTGATCCTTCCGAAGTCGGAATCCGCCACGTGACGCAGCCGCTCGATCAGCCCCTTGTCGACGAACTGGTTGAGGAACGCCATCTCTTCGGGCAGCGTTTCAAGCACGTAATTGATTATATACTTGATCATATCCTCCGCGAGTTCCATATCGTCCTCGAGATCGGCGAACGCGATCTCCGGCTCGATCATCCAGAACTCCGCGGCGTGCTTGACCGTGTTCGAGTTCTCGGCGCGGAACGTCGGCCCGAACGTGTAGATGTTGCTGAACGCCATCGCGAACGTTTCGCCGTTCAGCTGACCGGATACCGTGAGGTTCGTCGGCTTTCCGAAGAAATCGCGGCTCATATCGACGCGGCCGTCCTCGCCTCTCGGCGGGTCGTCGGGATCGAGCGTCGTAACGCGGAACATCTCGCCCGCGCCTTCGCAGTCGGATCCGGTGATTATCGGCGTGTGAACGTAGAT
>JAFWPR010000153.1 GCA_017545225.1 Clostridia bacterium | reverse complement strand
CCCGAGAATCCGCTTATCGAATCTTTCAAAGATCAGGAAAAAATATCCGACTGGGCTGAGGAGTCTTGCGAGACCGTACGTCTTGCCGGTATCATCGGCGGGGATGAAAATGGAAACTTTAATCCCGAATCAAATGCAACGAGAGCGGAGATTTCTACTATGATAATGCGGTACATGGAAAATTCGAGGGATCCTATGTTTGATAAATTTGATCAATTATATGATCTTACCGAAGGAGAAGGGCGCAGGGTAGACGTCAATTTGCTCCTTCGCGAAAGGATCACCGGATCGGGAACCCCGTTCAGCCTGTCGGAACAGCTTCTTCCTCAACTCGGTTTGAGTACCGATACTTACGAGATTATTATTGATAGGAATCAGCTCGAGGACCTTATTCTCAGCACCGAATGCAATATGCTGGGCGATGTTATTATCAACGTGAACGGGAAAGAACAGTCCGAGAACCAGGGAGCCGCCAGGATCAGGATCAAAAATAAAGTAACGGGAGAAGAGACTCCCTTCAAGACTGTTATCTTTAACGTCAAGCGCACTTCCGGACCGCTTCTGGGACTTGATCCCGAGGAATTCGATCCCGCGATCTCAACTGAAGTATATGACGAAATGAAGCGGATCGCGCAGTATTCTCTCGGAGATCCCGCAAGATACGCCGCATTCATTGAAAAAGCCGAAAAAGGCGAACCCGTTACCATTGCGTATATCGGCGGATCGACTACGCGCGGCGCGTCCGCGGGACCGTACCACAACTGGACGCGGCTTGTGCAGAACTGGCTTGAAAAGACGTTCCCGAAGTCAAAGATGACGTTCGTCAACGCGGGTATGGACGGAACCGGTTCGGAATACGGCAACGTCCGTCTTGTCTCCAACATACTTGACCACGAGCCCGATTTGTTTTTTATCGAATTTGCTCAGAATGACGGAACTCCCGATAAAAACAACACGGACGGCTTTGAATCGATGATCAGGCGAGTCCTGAGCTCCGAAAAGAAGCCGGCGATCATGGTCCTTCTTGAGGGCTTTGCCGGTGAAGAAATGTGCAGCTACATGAAGAAGGTCTCCGACCACTATGGCATTTCAGTCGACGACTATTGCAGCGCCGCAAATTACGCGCTGGAACAAGGTGAGATTTTTAACTGTGAGGTCGCATACGACGGAGCGCACGCGAGAGAATGGGGACACAACTTTATGGCGCAGACGCTTGTTCTCAACTTTAAAGCCATAATGGAAGAGATAAAGTCAGCGGCGCCTGATGAACTTATCATCAAAGACGTTCCGGAGGAAAGGATCAGCGAGGCGATCAACGAAGACCTGAAGTCCGACCGCCCGCTCAATTATGCTCCGGAATCCATGGGGAACTGGAAAACAGTCAATAACGTCTACAGATTCACCAACGGCTGGCAGTGCGAGGACACGGAGTCGGAATTCGTTTACGAATTCACGGGAAAGAAACTCTATATCCTCGGCGGACGCAGTGACGGACCGGATTACCCGGAGAATGAATCCTTCAACATCCTTGTCAGTACAGACGGGGGAGAATTCAGGCTGTACAACTGCGAAAGATACGCAAAAATAATCTTCGCAGACGAGGCGGCGCCTCACAGACTTGTGATCAAAGCCGCGGACGAAGATTCGACGACGATAATCGCGGAATTTGTCTACAACTGAACGCCACGCCTTATGATACGATAAAAACCATAAAGGCATAAAGAAAAAAGGAGGCGGCGAGGTGGCAAACGTATCATACTCGGATATACTGTCAAAACCGACCACGGCGGTCAAGGGCGTAGGCCCTGCGCGCGCCGCCGCTTTTGCACGCGTCGGAGTCGCGACCGTGGGCGATCTGCTCCGCTTTTATCCGCGCGCCTACCAGAACAGGGAACACGTCAGAACTCTCGCCGAGATAAGAGAGAATATCGCGTTGAGCGAAGACGGAAAGTCGTTCCCCTGTTCGTCGATCCTCACCGTCGCCGCGGAGCCGGTCAACCGCATGATCCGCCGCGGAATGACGCTGACGAAACTCCGTATGTTCGACGAGACCGGCCGCGTAGAGGTCACGTTCTTCAATCAGCCTTACGTCAAGGACAATTTCAGAACGGGCGCGTCGTTCAGGATATGGGGCAGATTCGCTCTCGAAAAGAGCCGCCTCACGATAACGTCTCCAGTATGGGAGCCTTACGTCGAGGGCAGGGAACTTCCGCCGATCATCCCCGTTTATCCGCTCACGCGCGGGCTCACGCAGAAATCGGTCGCGCAGTCCGTGTCGGCGGCGCTCGCAATGACCGGGACGGGCGGAGAATATCTTCCCGAGGGCATCCTTTCGAGCCTTTCTCTTCCGACTCATACGTACGCGCTTGAAAACATCCACTTTCCGGAATCCCTCGAGGCGCTCGAGGCGGCGAAAAACCGCCTCTCGTTCGACGAACTCTTTCTCACGTCTCTGTCGCTCTCCGTTTCGGGCGGCAGAAAGAACGCGGTATCGAAAACGGTCATACCGCGCGCGGATCCCGTGCCGTTTCTCGGCGCGATCCCGTTCTCCCTCACCGCGTCGCAGAAAAAGGCGATCGACGAGATCGGAGACGATCTTTCGGGCGGCAAGGTCATGAACCGCATCCTCGTGGGCGACGTCGGATCGGGCAAGACCGTCGTCGCGGCGGCAGCGGCGTACTTCACGCTCAGCGCGGGATATTCCGCGGCGCTGATGGCTCCGACCGAGATCCTCGCGACGCAGCACTTCACCGATCTTTCCGCTCTTTTTGAAAAACTCGGATTCAAATGTTTTCTTCTCACAGGCTCGACGGGCGCGGCGAAGCGGCGCGAGATAATCGCGGCGATATCGGGTGAGGAGCCCGTTCTTCTGATCGGAACGCACGCGCTCATCACCCCCGACGTGACGTTTTCCCGTCTCGGTCTTGCGATAATCGACGAACAGCACCGCTTCGGCGTCATGCAGCGCGCCGCGCTCGCCGAAAAGACGGATGGAGTCCACACGCTCGTAATGAGCGCGACTCCGATACCGAGAACGCTGTCGCTGATCGCGTACGGGAATCTCGACGTTTCCCGTCTCGACGAACTTCCGTCGGGCCGTCAGCCCGTCGACACGTTCGCCGTCGACGAGAGCTACCGCAAACGGCTCAACGCGTTTATCGAAAAGCAGGTCGCGGAGGGCCATCAGGTCTACGTCGTCTGTCCCGCCGTCGAGGAATCTCCCGTCCCCGAAAAGGGAGACGACCCGCTCGAGATGGCGGATATCACGCTCTTCGATCTGCTCGGACCCGACCCGGAGCTTCCGATGAAGTCCGCCGTCGAGTATTCCGAACAGCTCAAAAACGAACTTAAAAACTGCCGCGTCAGTTTTGTACACGGCAGGATGAAGCCGTCGGAAAAAGACGCCGTAATGAGCGCGTTCTCGCGCGGCGAGATCGACGTACTCGTCTCGACGACGGTCATCGAGGTCGGCGTCAACGTCCCGAACGCAACGCTTATGATCGTTGAAAACGCCGAGCGGTTCGGCCTCTCCCAGCTTCACCAGCTGAGAGGACGCGTCGGCCGCGGCAAGGCGAAATCGTATTTCGTCATGGTCTCCGATTCAAAGGGAGAAAAGGCTCGGGACAGGATCGAGACTCTCAAACGCTCCCGCGACGGGTACAAAATAGCGGAGGCGGACCTCCGCCAGCGCGGCCCCGGCGATATCCTGTCGGAGAACAGCGTCGTCCGTCAGCACGGACAGTCGACGCTCTCGCTGATCCGTGCGCTCTCGAATTCTGCGATCACCGACAAGGTAACGGAGTGCGTGACGCGCATCCTCGACGCCGACCCGACGCTCGACCGCCCCGAAAACGCGGGCATAAAGGAGCGCGTCGCCGACCTCGCCCGCCGTTCCTCCGGAACGGTGAACTGAAAGTTCTGTGCCGCGACGCGGCTCATAACTTTGCGAAGCAGATCATAACTCGCGCGTCGGCGCGATCATAACTCTTAACTCAAAACTCGCACCGGCTTCACCCGGTGCTTTTTTTATTGCATATACTGAAAAAATATGGTATACTTGACCTACCACACAAAATCAAATAATCCTGACGTCGGTATTTTTGTTTCTCGGCAAAAATGCGGGCTTATTTTCCTATACTGACGTTAGGAGAATGATTTTGTGTGGTAGCAAATGGAGCCTCGCATTTTTCGGTGTGTGGTTCCGTTTGGGATCACACACTTTTTTATTGTGGTATAGTCCACGGAAAGGAATTGAAATGGTTTTTAAACTGGATATTAAAAAGAAAGAATATCAAAGAATTCCCAAGAAAAATTTAATATCAATCGGATGGAAAGAAAAGGACCTTGAGACGCTTGTTTCAAACAACATACAAGATTTCATTTCCACAGAAGATCTTATGACTCTTTTTACTGAAAGACCATGGAAAGAAGAGCCTGACATTCTTGCTTTAGATAGAAAAGGCGATTTATATATTTTTGAGCTAAAGAGGTGGTCAGGTGAATGCGAGAATCTACTTCAAGTATTCAAATATGGTCAGATGTACGGAAACAAAGGATATGAATATCTGGAAACCGTTTTCAGAAAGCATATTGATTCGAAGGATTCATTGAAAAAATACCATCAGGATTATTTTGGGTTAGATCAAGAATTATCTGAAGATGAATTCAATAAGTATTGCCATTTCGCCATAGTGACCAGCGGATTAGATTTAGAAACAGCGGATGCTATAAGGTTCTGGAGAAGCAATGGAATAGACATTCGTTCCATAACTTACTATTTATTCGAAATTGATGGGAGTTATTATATCGAATTTAACGCGTATTCTCCTTTCGATTTTTATGAAGATATTGAAACAAGTTATTATGTTTTAAACACGAATTTGAGTAATAGACCGACAGGAAAAGATGAAATGCTCGCTGCGGAAAAAGCCTCGGCTTATTGGCCTGGGCACAGAGAACTTATCCAAAAGATACAGTGCGGAGATCGTGTATTTTTGTATCATAACGGAGAGGGTATCGTAGCTTACGGAAAAGCGGACGGAAAATTGAGGAAAGCAGAGTGCGACGGTCATCCTGATTATGAATACTTTATGAAACTGAATGATTTTCATATTTTACAGGAACCCATTTCTGCTGCGAGAATAAAAGAAATCGTTAAAAGAAATATAGTATTCAGGCAAACTATGTTCTCAATATCGGAACAGGACGCGGATGCAATTATTGATAATAGTAAATAAACCACATGGACTGAAAGCTATCTGATCTAATACGAAAGGTAAGATATCAAAATGAAGAGAGCAATTGCTGTATTTGTAATGTTGTTTGTTGTTTGTGAATTGATTCTTTCAAGTTTATTTGTTTATGCAGATGATACGACTTCTGGTTTTGTTCCGCTTGATAGAGTGCCAGGTGGATACAAAGCCATATATACGCCTCTGGATTTGTTTTTAGTTAGAAACGATATGTCAGGAAAGTATATTCTGATGGCGGATATTGATTTGACTGAAGCATTATCCGAAGGTGGAGAACTTTACAACACAGATGGATGGGTTCCTTTGGGGTATGGCGGGAGTGCAAACACTCCATTTTCTGGAATTTTCGACGGCAATGGACATAGAATTAGCGGTCTAAATCGCCCGCTGTTTTATATAATTAATAAAGATAATTCATATTATAATTATACAAGAGGAGTCGTTCAAAATCTAATTATTCCGAGCGGGACAATATGCGGAAGTAGTATTGCTTACAGTAATGGTGGCGATATTATTAATTGTCACAATTATGCGACAATAACGAGTGGTGGAAAGCTTGGCACTGGAGGAATTGTGCAGAGGAACTCTGGAGTAATTGCATATTGCAGTAATTGGGGAGATGTCGTTGGAGATCAAGATACTGGCGGTATTGCAGGATACAACATAAATAGTGGACACATCTCCACCAACTTGACTGTCAGAATGGATTGTGAAATAACAAAAACGTTTAATCGAGGCAGAATTATTGGAGGTAATTATACAGGCGGGATTATTGGACGAGCAGATGGTGCTAGACTTACGGATTCATTTAATGCTGGAGAAGTTAGAATTACGGCCTCAAAAAAAGGAGGGAATGGCCTTATTGGGAAGTATGAACATAATTATGGTTATAGGGGAATATTAGCTAGACTGTATAATGTTGGAAAAGTAGTATTTGGGGAAGAAACACTTGGGTATTATCCCTATAGTGAATCTACATCATTAAGGACATCTAGCGGAACTGAATTTCCAATAGATGTTGCTAACAATTATTATCTTTCAACAACAATCATGAACACAACAACACATCACAAGTTCGATGCTTACCCGCTATTGGATGTACAAATGAAGATCCCAGAGTCATTCGTAGGATTTGATTTTGATAATGTTTGGACAATGGGTACAGGCGATTATCCTTACCCGGTTCTAAGATCGTATGTTGTTCATCGACATTCACCTAAGCACGTTAGCGCAACAGAATCTTCATGTACTGTTGACGGAAATATTGAGTATTGGAAATGTGAGGAATGCGGAAAATTTTTCTCTGATGGTTTTTGCGATTATGAAATTGACATTACCGAGACAGTTGTCAAAGCAGGACATACAATAGAAAACATTATTGTTGAACCGACATGTACCATGTCTGGTTATACAAAACATATTTGTTCAAGGTGTGGTGAAGACTTTGGCAATGATTCTTACGTAATACAACTTGGTCACGATATTGTGACAGATTCAGGATCGGAACCGACATGCACAAATCCGGGACGTGAAAGCGGTTCGTATTGTTCCAGATGCGGGATGATAGTAAATGGAGCAAGTGTTATTCCTGCTTTGGGGCATGATTATCAATCTGCTGTTATTGATCCTACTTGTACAGAACAGGGGTATACGATTCATTCATGTTCTCGTTGTGAAGACTACTATTACGATAATTACTCGTCTTCGTTGGGCCACGATTATTCTTACGAAATAACGGAACCGACTTGCACGGAAAAAGGATATACAACTCACACTTGCACACGATGCAGCGATGAGTATACTGACAGTTATGTTGAATCGCTTGGCCATAAATGGGGTGATTGGACTGTTATTATCGAACCTTCTTGCGATAAAGACGGATTTGCTATGCGTTTTTGCAGCAGATGCTCGGAAAGTGACAGGAAGGAACTGGAAAAACTCGGTCATAATTACACATTTACTATTTCGGATCCCACTTGCGAGGCCCAGGGATTCACGACTTATTGCTGTACCCGTTGCGGTGACGTATATATAGGCGATTATGTTAAATCGCTGGGGCACTCTTTCGGCGAATGGACAGTAAAAGAAACGCCTAAATGTGATGAAAAAGGTTTAATAGAAGGAATATGTGCACGGTGCGGAAAGATCGAAACTCGTGAAATAAATGCTCTAGGTCACGACTACTTCGATGTCGTTACCGCTCCGACTTGCACAGCGCAAGGATACACGACGCATACGTGCTCACGTTGCAATGATTCGTTTGTTGATACGTACGTTTCCTCCCTTGGTCACTCCTTCGGAGATTGGATCGTTATGGTTGCTCCAATTTGTACCGAAAAAGGAACTGAGGAACGAGTCTGCTCCTGTTGCGGGGAGACTGAAATGCGTGATATCGACGCTTTGGGTCACTCTCCCGCCGAAACGGTTCGAGAGAACGAAAAAACCGCGACGTGCACGGTTGACGGTTCATACGACGAGGTCACATACTGCTCTGTCTGCGGAACGGAACTCTCCCGCGAGGCGAAAGTCATTCCCGCTACCGGTCACGTTCCCGCAACAGCTGTGCGTGAGAACGAAAAAGCCGCGAACTGTACTGAGAACGGATCATATGACGAGGTCGTTTACTGCTCCGTCTGCGGAGCGGAGCTTAGTCGCGAGACGAAGTCGATACCTGCAACTGGCCACACGTTCGGAGCCGATGGCAAGGCGGAGAAATGTTCGGTCTGCGGCGCGAAGAACCCCGATTACAAGCCGCCCGTGAACTTCAAGGACGTAAAACCCGGCGCGTACTACGCCGACGCCGTCGCGTGGGCGGTCGCAAAGGGTGTCACCACCGGAACGAGCGCTACGACTTTCTCTCCGGACGAGGGATGCACGCGCGGACAGGTCGTCACGTTCCTGTGGCGCGCGGCGGGATCTCCCGAGCCTGTCGGAGCGAAGAATCCGTTCCGCGACGTCAAATCCGACGCATATTACTATAAAGCCGTCCTCTGGGCGGTGGAGAACGGAATAACCTCCGGAACTTCCGCAACGACGTTCTCGCCGGAAGACGTCTGCACGAGAGGACAGATCGTCACTTTCCTCTGGAGAGCGAACGGCAAGCCGTCGCCCTCAAAAACTGGTAATCCCTTCAAGGACGTAAAATCGGGCGATTACTTCTACGACGCGGTCCTCTGGGCAGTCGAAAAGGGAATCACCCTCGGCACGGACGCGACGCATTTCAGCCCGTCCGACACCTGCACGAGAGGGCAGGTCGTCACTTTCCTCTACCGCGATATGGCTCAATAAAAAAATGCTGCCGCATTCACCCGAATGCGGCAGCTTTTTTGTATCAAGAAAACCACGCGATAGTCGCGTGGTTCAAAAGAGGTTAACCGATGAGAAGAGAATCCTCCGTTTGTGGTAGAATAAAGAAGGCCTGCCAGCCAAACAAAGAACCACAAACGGAGGATTAACATCTATG
>JAFWPR010000152.1 GCA_017545225.1 Clostridia bacterium | reverse complement strand
TGCACTTGCAAAAAATTCGGCGCTGCGGGAAATGTACGATTCGGATCCGGCGTGCCGTGACCTGCTCGACCGCGCCAAAAGGATCGAAGGAATGCCGAGACACGCCTCGACTCACGCTGCCGGCGTCGTTATAACCGATCTGCCTGTCACCGATTACGTCCCTGTTTCCGTTACGGGCGGGGCGGTCGTTACTCAGTATACGATGGATGCGGTCGCAGATCTGGGAATTCTCAAATTCGATTTCCTGGCTCTCAGGTATCTCACAATAATCAACGAGGCCGAAAAACTCATAAAAGAGCGTGTTGCAAATTTTGATCTTACGCTTGTAGATACCGATGATAAGACCACATACGATCTGATCTCTTCTGGGAAAACTGACGGTGTTTTTCAACTTGAATCCCGTGGAATGAAACAGATGCTGACAAAGCTTCAGCCTTCATCGTTCAACGATATAATCGCTGCCATAGCCCTTTTCAGACCGGGACCGATGGAGTCGATACCGCGTTATATCGAAGCGCGGCGAGATCCGACCCTGAGAAAGTACAGGATCCCGGGAATAGATCCTATCCTCGAGTCCACGTACGGCTGCATCGTCTATCAGGAACAGGTAATGCAGATCTTCCGCGAGATCGCCGGATACAGTTTCGGCCATGCCGACGTCGTCAGACGCGCGATCTCAAAGAAAAAAGCCGACGTGCTTGAAAAAGAACATGAGGCGTTCGTAAAAGGCGCTTTGGAAAGAGGCGCCGCCGAAACCGATGCGGAGGAACTCTTTTCTGACATCGTTGCCTTTGCCGATTATGCTTTTAACAAATCTCACGCTACCGCGTACGCTGTTTTATCGTTCAGGACTGCGTATCTCAAAGCGCATTATCCGCTTGAGTATTTCTGCGCGCTTTTGACTTCGGTACTCGGTTCGGAAGTGAAGACCGCAGAATATATTTCCGAAGCCGGGAAAGCCGGAGTGAGAGTTTTCCCGCCGGACGTCAACCGATCGGGAAGCGGTTTTTCAGTCGAGGATGGTAATATACGTTTTGGTCTTTCCGCGCTTAAAAATATCGGTCCTCAATTCATTTCCTCGCTTATCGGGATAAGAGAAACGTCAGGACCGTTTACAGACGTGGACGATTTCATCTCACGGACAAAGGATATCGGGATAAATAAAAAACAGTTCGAAACGCTGATAAAATCCGGAGCCCTCGATTCGCTCGGAAAAAAGAGAAGTCAACTTCTTGCGGTATTCGAATCACTCTTTGAATCAGTGCAGACGTCAAAGGTCCCCGAAGGACAGATCGACCTTTTCTCGACCGAAGACGGAGCAAAGATCAAACCTAAAATCGTTTTTCCCGACATACCGGAACTATCGGCAAGGGAAAAACTGAGTCTTGAAAAAGAAACGTCTGGTATTTATCTGTCAGGGCATATTCTCGACGACTACAGCGAAAACGTCGCATCGACAGATCATTTCGATATTTCATCAATTATAAACGCATTCGACGATGAAGACGGTTCGTATGCGACGGGTATTGACGACGTACAGTCTCTGTTCCGCGACAGACAGCGCGTGTGCGTCGTGGGTATCATCACCTCGAGGACTGCAAAGACGACTAAAAAGGGTGATCCGATGGCTTTTGTCACCGTTGAAGACTCGACGGGACAAATCGAGAGCATAGTCTTTTCAGATATTCTGGAGAGGGTCGGTTATCTTCTGGTGCCTGACAGTGTCGTCGCTGTATCCGGTTCTCTCAGCCTCAGAGACGGAGAATCGCCGAAGATAATCGTTTCCGACGTCTCGCCTTTGATTATCAACTCGTCTTTTGTCAAAGATACTGAACAACCGGTAAGGGGGGACTCGTACGATATTTCGCATTCGTCCCTCACTAAACTGTTTCTTCGCATTCCTTCAACTGAGGATAAAACGTATAAAAGGGTGATCGCGCTGCTTTCTATTTTTCCGGGCAACGTCCCCGTGATCTTTTACGACGAATCGACGGGACAGTACGATAAGAACGGAATAGTAAAAGCGACGCCGTCTCCGCTCGTCGTTTCTGAGTTAAAGAAAATACTCGGAGAAGAAAACGTTGTTGCAAAATAAAAACAGAAATAACTTCTTGTTCAATCTGCGTTCATATTTTGACTGTAAAATATAGTTTCAAAGTTTTCGAAAGGGGACGACAAAAGTGGCGGACACTGAAAACATCTCACGGGACGTCAAACGTCATGTCAACTGGAATAAAGAACTCGTTTCCGTATTGAAAAATGTCGGAAGGATCGCGCTCAGAGTCGCGTCTTACGTTCTGAACGTTCTTTTGACTGTCATTCTTATCGGTATGATCACAGCGGTCATCGTCGGGACTGCTTTTGCCGTTTACATCAAGGACAACCTTGATCTGTCGATCGACGCAGATTCGTTCATTACGGCCGGGCAGGATACGACAACAGAGATATTCTATATGAAGTACGATTCGATAGAGGACAGGATCAACAGGAACGGAACTCCCGTCAAACTTGAATCGCAGAGCCTTTACGGAACTAAAAACAGCGTCTGGGTGCCGTATTCGGAACTTCCGGAGGACCTTATCGATGCATTCGTTTCCGTTGAGGATCACAGATTTTTTACTCATAACGGGGTCGACTGGATAGGAACGTCCAAAGCTATCGTCAATTATTTTGTCGGTTTTGAATCGGTCCGCGGGGCGTCTACGATCACTCAGCAGCTTGTTAAGAACCTGACCGGTGATGACGACGTTACTATACAACGAAAAGTTGAGGAGATTTTCAGGGCGCTGAATCTCGAAAAAGAGAAGAGCAAAGAGGATATCCTCGAGATGTATTTGAATATCGTCTTCCTCGGCAACAACTGTTACGGAGTCGGGGCAGCATCTGAGAGATATTTCGGAAAGGATGTTTCGGATCTTTCGCTCGTCGAATGCGCCGCACTCGCGGGTATCGTAAAGAACCCGTCGAGATATGAGCCCATAGGTCATGATTATTTTACCTATTACGATGAAGACGGAGTCGAGCAGGAGGACGGAAATAAAGTCAGGCGTTCAACCGTTCTTTACACGATGAGACAGTATGATAAGATCACCGAAGACGAATATAATTCCGCGCTTGAAGAAGAACTTAAACTGGTTGAAGAAACGGAAGATGACGAGGAAGTCATTGACGAAGGCGTCACGATCCACAGCTGGTATATCGATGCCATGCGCACAAAACTGATCGACGACCTTATGGAGCAAAACGGATGGACGCGAGCTGTAGCAAGCGCAAAGCTTTATACGTCCGGTTATAAGATCTATATTCCCATGGATCCCGAGGTCCAGGATATAATGGACGAGGTATACGTCAATGACTCGGAGTATTTTCCGTATGCATGGGGTGCGCTTCAGCCCCAATCCGCAATGGTCATAACCGATCCGTATACCGGAGACGTTCTCGGGCTCGTCGGCGGGCGCGGAGTCAAGACCGCCGACCTCATATTGAACAGAGCGACGCAGGCGAAACGTCCTGTCGGTTCATCGATCAAACCGCTTTCGGTCTACGCGCCTGCTTTGGACGCCGGTATCATCAATTACGGATATGTGATAGACGATACTCCCGTTATGTTCAATAAAACGACGAACCAGTGGGGCGGAGAAACTATTACCGCTTATCCTCATAATCTTCCGGACGTTTACTACGGCCTTACTACGATCAACGACGGTGTCAAACGTTCTGCAAACACCGTTGCTATGAAGGCTCTCCAGCTTTTGACGGTCGACAAGTCGTTTGATTTTATGAAAAACACTCTCCATTTCGACAGTCTTGTGGACGAGTACACAACTCCGAGCGGCGTTTTCGTAACCGACCGAGGCCTCGCCGCTCTCGGACTCGGACAGGTCTCATACGGTCTTACTGTCCTTGAAATGGCAGCAGGGTACGGCATTTTCCAGAATAAAGGTCTTTACGAATCGCCTAATCTCTATCTATACGTTACAGACAGTTCCGGAAAAGTTGTTCTTGAAAACAATCACTATACGGAAGTCGCTATCAGCGAAGAGTCCGCTTCCATTATGACCATAATTCTCCAGCATGTTATGGAACCGGGCGGGACCGGGTCGTCAGTAACTCTAACAAATTCCATTGATGTTGCAGGCAAGACAGGATCGACGACAGCAAACTTCGACAGATACTTTGTCGGTTATACCCCCTATTGCGTCGGAGCAGTATGGTTCGGATACGATAACAACTCGACATTGAGCGGCTTTTCCGGTAACCCGTCCGCGACTGTGTGGGATATCGTTATGACGAAGGTTCATCAAAAATACCTTGACCGAGCAGCTGCGGGGATGGAAGAACTCCGTACTTTCGAGAGGGCGGAAGGTGTGATTGAAGCGAGATTCTGCAAAGATTCCGGACTTCTTGCCGGCGATAACTGCACGTGTGATATCCGAGGAGACAGGACCGAGATTGGATATTACACACGTACGACCGTACCGACAAAGGTGTGTGACAAGCATGTTATGGTCAGATTCGACACTTCGACCGATATGCTTGCAACAGACAAATGTCCCGAGGAATCAGTTGTTGAGATCTCTCTCGTTAAGATGTCAGGACGTGATTTTCCGATAAGCATTCCGATTGCGGATACTCAATACGGTCTGTTTGTCTCAAACGACGGTTTTGAACACGGATACACCTACGGCGTGTCGAACCCGCTGAACTCATATTGTACAGTACACACCGGTGAAAAAGACGATAAAGACAATAAAAAGCCAAATGGATAATATTTCTCATTAAAAAACGTGGCAAAACCCCTTCGCTTTCATATTTTGTTATTGAAACGGAATTGAGCGAGGGGGTTTTTTATGAACTTCGCGTACTGTTACAAGACAAAACAAATAAAAAGCGTTGACGTTCGTTTTATCGGTGTCAACACTTCGGACGGATTTCGTTGGTGTTTGAATGGAATTCCGGACGAGGGAGATTTGAAAAGAGCATACATAATTAAAGGTGCAGCGGGAACGGGGAAAAGCACGCTGATGAAAAACGTTGCCGAGCATTTTGAAAACGCCGGCACGCAGATCGTGAGATTTCTATGCAGTTCGGACCCTGACTCGCTTGACGCAGTTCTGCTAAACGGTAACGTGCTGCTCCTGGACGGGACCGCTCCGCACGTGAAAGACGCGATATATCCCGGTGCGCTTTCGGAACTCGTTTGCCTTGGAAATTTCTGGAATAAAGAAAAACTGATAGGTTCTTCATCACGGATAGTCGCAGTTTCGGATAATAAAAAACGTTGTTTCAGAAAAGCATACCGTTATATGGCGGGCATGGGACAGCTTTCACTTGAAATGTTTGATGATGCTGTAAGAGTGATCGACGTTCCTAAAACACGGAAAGCCATAACCCGGATCGTTCGAAAATTGAATAAAGACGATGAAAAACCGTCTCCCTCTGAAATGATAATCAGATCGTTCGGTATGAAAGGCGCAGTCAGACTTCCGACAATGGAGTTGAGATCGAGAAAAGTGATTGCGCTTTCCGATCATTACGGAACGGGGCGAGTATTCCTTTCTATGCTTGCGGAAGAATTAAGATCCTCCGGTGTAAACTATTTCTATTCACCCGATCCGCTTTTCAATTGTCAGTTGTCGGATGTATTCGTCCCGGGTGAAGGCGTTTTGTTTTCAATAGATAAAACCGAAAAACCAGATCAAATATTGAATATGGAACGTTTTACGGATAAAGTACGCCTTGGCGAGGTAAGAGGCGAGATCAGACTTGCTTATAAGTGTTGGGACGCTTTGAGACAAGATGCCGAAAAAGAGCTGCTGGAAGCAGCGGAATATCATTTCGAACTTGAAAGGATTTACGGTTCTGCCATGAATTTCGATGCGGTCACAGCATATCAAAAACTGCTGATCAAAGATATCGAAAACAGGCTTTGAATAACAACAGGCGTCCGCAAACTATGCGGACGCCTGTTGCTTCGGTCGGATCTTATTTCGCACCCAGGCTGTTTTCGTAGCTTTCGATCATCTTTTTGACCATCTGTCCGCCGATAGAACCCGCCTGACGGGCGGTGATGTCGCCGTTGTAACCCTTATTGAGGTTTACGCCGACTTCGCTGGCGGCCTGCATTTTGAACTGTTCCATTGCGTTTTTCGCGCCGGGAACCGAAATCTTATTACTCTGAGCCATCTTTTCATCCTTTCTGCCGCTGTCCGGCAGAGCAAGGATACTTCCTCACGCCCGGTGGCGGCGAAATATTGATCTTTTTTTGTCTGAAGGACTCTTGCCCTTCGCTTTTATTATGAGGAAATACCCCGATTTTATGATTGGTAAATCGTATCATTTCCCGTTTACAAATGTTAGATAGTGTGGTAAAATATCTATGTATATTCAAAAGGCCGTAAAATCGTCGGAAAGGAGCGGAAAATGGACCGGAACAAAACCGTCCGCGACGGGAATCCCCGTGCTCTGAAGTCATATATCTCCACATCGTCAGGTCTCTCTGCCGCTCAGGTTTCCGAAAGAATCAGAAACGGTCAGGACAATAAAGCCGTACAATCTCCGACCAAAACGGTCAGAGAGATCATTTTCAGTAACGTATTCACTTATTTCAATCTCATATTCTTCGTTCTTGCGATTGCTCTCGCCGTTGTCGGTTCTTTCAATAATATGACCTTCATGGGCGTTATTCTTGTCAATCTTCTGATCGGTATTATTCAGGAGATCAACGCCAAAAGAACTCTTGACTCACTCACAATTATGACCGAACCGAAGGCAAGGGTCATCCGCGACGGCCGTATTTTTACCGTTTCCACTGACAAGCTTGTTCTCGACGATCTTGTCGTCTTTTCCTCGGGAAACCAGATCTGTGCCGACGCGGTCGTTACGGACGGCGAGATACAGGTCAACGAAGCGCTCGTGACCGGCGAATCAGATGAGATCACAAAGGGACCCGGAACCAAACTGCTTTCCGGATCATTTGTTGTCTCCGGTGAGTGTACAGCCAAACTGACTGCTGTCGGAGAGAATTCATTCGTAAATAAACTGACGCTTGGAGCAAAAAAAGCGAAATCAAAGAAAAAACAGGGAATGGTTCTTGCTCTTTCGCGCTTGATTATGGTAATAGGTATTACTATTATCCCTATCGGTACGGCTCTTTTTATTCGTCAGTTCAACGCTTTGCCGATAAAGGAGAACGTCGAAACTACGACTGCCGCGCTTATAGGCATGATTCCTGAGGGCCTTTATTTGCTCGTCAACGTAACTCTTGCCGTAAGCGTCATAAAACTTGCGAGAAAAGATACCCTTGTTCATGACCTCAGCTGTGTTGAGACTCTTGCAAGGGTTGATATGCTTTGCGTCGACAAAACCGGTACTATAACCGATAACTCGATGCTTGTTTCCGATATTCTCAACGTTACGTCCGAAGACGCCGTCCCTCTTTTAAGAGATTTCGTTTATAATATGACGGCTGACAATATTACGATGACGACGCTCAAAAAGCATTTCGGAGAGACGGTAGCCCGTCCCGCGCTCGAGGTAGTCCCTTTTTCTTCGTCGACTAAGATGAGTTCCGTTTCATTCGGCCCGTCTGAGAACTATATTCTCGGAGCACCGGAATTCGTTCTTCGCGGACAATATCAGAATTTCAGACAAATTATCGAACCGCACGTTATGGACGGTAAGCGAGTCCTTGTATTCGCGTCTTCTCCTTCGATACGGCTTGACGATACTTCAAAGGTCCGCCCGCTTGCTCTCGTTCTTCTGACAAATCCCATTCGGCCCGAGGCTCGCGAGACTTTTTCGTATTTTGAAGAACAGGGCGTCAATATCAAAGTTATTTCCGGCGACAACCCGCTGACCGTTGCGGCTGCAGCGCGTGCTGCAGGGATTAAAGGGGCGGAAAGATGTGTTGATCTTACATCTCTTTCCGTTGACGAAGTCGCAGCGTCGGCAGAGGAATACACCGTCTTCGGCAGGGTTACTCCCGAACAGAAGAAAATTCTCGTCAATTCGCTTAAAAAAGCCGGTCACACCGTTGCTATGACCGGAGACGGAGTTAACGACGTTCTTGCATTGAAAGAAGCGGATTGCAGTATTGCTATGGCGTCAGGAAGCGACGTCGCCTGTCAGGTATCTCACCTTGTCCTTTTGAAATCTCAGTTTTCATCCCTCCCCTCCGTCGTTGCGGAAGGCAGGCAGGTCATCAATAATATCCAGCGATCCGCATCACTGTTCCTGGTCAAGAATATCTTTTCGTTTCTGCTTGCGATCATATCCATCTTTGCGTCTTTCTCCTATCCTTTGAAACCTGCACAGATCTCGCTCGTGAGCGTCCTGACAATCGGCATCCCGTCGTTTATTCTCGCACTGGAGAAAAACGAGGCGAGGGTCAAAGGCAAGTTTCTTCCGAACGTCATCTATAACGCGTTGCCTGCTGCCCTTTCGGATCTGATCGTCGTTCTCGGCGTTATATTGTTTGCAATTGCTTTCAATATGAATCCAAAGGTCTCATCAACCGTGTCTACGCTTCTTATGGCGCTTGTCGGTTATACGATGGTCGTTAAGATGTGTCGTCCGTTCAATAAGATCCGTATAGCGCTCGTGGTTTCGCTTGTCTTGCTCTTTTTCATCGGCATTCTCGTCTTGCCCGGATTCTTTGAGATTACCGCTCCCGATTTCGGCGGCTATCTCGTGCTCGGGGTCTTTACTCTCCTTATACCTTCAGTCATTTTTTCACTTTCTCACGCGATCACTGCGGCGAGAAACTGGATCTATAAGATGATCAGTGAAAGAAACAGCGACAACGCAAAAGCAAATAAAGTCTGACTTTTGTCGGGCTTTATTTTGCTTATTTTCACAAATTTTATTTCAGCGTCAAACTCGATATTCAAAAATCCTCCGCGATGTGGTATACTGTTAATGGATAACACAGGTCGGTCGGTTGAAGAAATATGAAAGAGGTGCGAGAATGAGAGACGGTATGTACGGCGATCTTAAAGTGATCGGAATGAGAGGGTGCAAGGCCTTTACCGATCAGGTGAATTTTTACCTGAGAGAATGGAGGTCACATAATGACGACGAGTCTTTCGTTATTGAAGCTGATTGTCCGAGATTCGGTTCGGGCGAAGCAAAAGCTCTCATACACGAAACCATGAGAGGGCAGGACGTTTACATATATTCCGACTGCTTTAATCATGGCGTCACTTACCGTATGTTCGGTCAGGAAGTACCCATGAGTCCTGACGATCATTTTCAGGACCTTAAAAGGACGATCGCAGCTATCGGAGGCAAAGCGTCCCGAATAACCGTCATAATGCCCATGCTTTACGAGGGCAGGCAGCACAAGCGCTCTGCCAGGGAATCCCTCGACTGCGCCATGGCTCTTCAGGAACTTGTAAATATGGGCGTTGCGAATATCATCACTTTTGACGCCCACGATGCGAGAGTTCAGAACGCAATCCCGCTGACTGGGTTCGATAACGTCAGACCGACGTACCAGATGCTCAAGGCGCTTGTACGCGAAGTTCCTGATATATCTTTGAGTCATAACGACACGATGATTATATCTCCCGATGAAGGCGCGATGTCAAGAACGATGTACTATGCGTCCGTCCTCGGACTCGAACTCGGAATGTTCTATAAGCGCCGCAATTATTCCGTTATCATCGACGGTAAAAATCCCATTGAAGCGCACGAATACCTCGGACGCGAACTGGAAGGAAAGGACGCGATCGTAATCGACGATATGATCTCGTCCGGAGAATCGATCCTTGACGTTTCAAAGCAGCTCAAGGAACTCGGCGCGAGACGCATATTCTTCTTCGTATCTTTCGGACTTTTTACGGGCGGATTCGAAGTATTCGACAAGGCGTATGCCGACGGTATTTTTGACAAGTGTTTCACTACGAATCTTATTTACCACCCCGACGGACTTCTTGATAAACCCTGGTATTCCGAAGTTAATATGTGCAAGTACGTTGCGCTTATTATAGACACGCTCAATAAAAACCAGTCGATCGGAACGCTTCTGAATCCCGTTAAAAAGATCCACTCCATTCTCGAAAAGCAGCACAAGCGCACCGAGAAGGCGAGCGGGGCGCAGATAAAGATCGACTGAGGAGATCAAATGCTTATTTTCAAGACAAAAGCCGCGGATATTATTTCCGAGGCGATTAAAATGCTTTGGGAACAGGACGTCCCCGCGCACGACGTTGCGGATATGCTTGAATATCCTCCCGATCCCGCGATGGGCGACGTTGCGCTTCCTTGTTT
>JAFWPR010000151.1 GCA_017545225.1 Clostridia bacterium | reverse complement strand
GTGATCCTGCCGTAGCTGTTACGGCCGGAATGTTTCTTCTTCTTCGCAAGAAGGCTCTTTTCGGGAGTGGACTTCGTAACTTCCTCGAAGGAGGGCACTGACATGTGTCTTCTTGCAGGAGAGGTCGGTTTATATTTGATTGCCGGCATTCTGTTTCTCCTCCTTCATCAGTTCATGCCCTCAAAGAACTCGATCGTCTTTGATTCGGGCTTGAGAGTGACGATGGCTTTCTTCCACTCGGCGGTTCTGCCGGGTACGTAGCGCACTCTCTTGGGTTTGCTCTTCATATTCATAACGTTGACCGCCTTGACCTTGACGCCGAAGAGTTCCTCAACGGCTTTCGCGATCTCGGGCTTCGTCGCGTCGGGCGCGACTTTGAAGGTGTATTTCTTCTCCCCGATCATGTCCATCGATTTCTCGGTGATGATCGGCTTCAGAATGATATCCTGTGCGAATTTCATTTGTCGTACACCTCCTCGATCTTGCGCGCGGCGTCCTGAGCGATCACGAGTGTCGTGCTGTTCAGGATGTCGTACACGTTAAGAGTGTTCGGATAAGCGACGGTGACGCCCGGAATGTTTCCGAGGCTGCGATAGACCTTGTCGTCCTTCTCGGGGATGACGACGAGGGCTTTCTTAGCCGCTCCGACGTCGGAGAGCATCTTGACCATCGTCTTCGTCTTGTACTCTTCCGTCTTGATGGAGTCGATCACGATCATATCGCCTTCCGCCACTTTGGACGAGAGAGCGCCGGTGATCGCGAGGGCTCTTACCTTGCGGTTGAGTTTCGTTCTGTAGGAACGGGGCTTCGGGCCGAGAGCGACTCCGCCGTGAGTCCACTGGGGACTTCTGGTGGAACCCTGTCTGGCGCGGCCGGTCCCCTTCTGGCGCCACGGCTTCTTGCCGCCGCCGGAGACCTCGGTCCTCGTCAGAGTGGACTGAGTGCCCTGTCTCTGGTTGCCGAGATAGTTTTTGACAGCCGCGTGGAGGACAGCACCGTTAACGGGAGCTGCAAACACTTTGTCGGAGAGGCTGATCGTTCCGACTTCGCCGCCCGCCATGTTGACAACTTTGATTTCTGGCATTTTTCTTTCCTCCTTCCGACTTATTTAACGCTGTCGCGGATGAACACGATGTTGCCGCGGGATCCGGGAACGGCTCCCTTGAGGGCGATCAGGTTCTTTTCCGCGTCGACTTTTACGACTTCGAGATTCAGGACGGTGACCTGTTCGTTACCGTACTGTCCCGCCATCTTCTTGTTCTTGTAGATCCTGGACGGCGTCGAGTTGGCTCCCATGGAACCGGGCTGACGGTGGACAGGACCCGTACCGTGCGTCATCTTCAGAGTGTGGAAACCCCATCTCTTGACTGCTCCGGAGTAGCCGTGACCTTTGCTGGTGCCTGTAACGTCGACCTTGTCGCCTGCGGCGAAGGTATCGACTGCAACCACGTCACCGACGTTCATCGAAGCGGCGTCCTCAAGACGGAATTCCTTGAGGTGACGTTTCGGGCTGACGCCCGCTTTCTTGAAGTGACCGGCTCTCGGTTTGCCGACCAGCTTCTCGCGGATATCCTCGAAGCTCAACTGTACGGCTTCGTATCCGTCGTTCTCGACGGTCTTCTTCTGAGTTACGGGGCATGGACCCGCCTCGATGACCGTCACGGGGATCACAAAACCGTTCTCGTCGAAGATCTGCGTCATCCCCAGCTTTTTGCCGATGATTCCTTTCTTCATCGTTTTTTCCTCCTTAAAAAGGTTATTGGTTGGCTCGCGGCCAACTTGACCTCGCCGCCATCAAGCTTCGGGTCTCGATCCGGAGGGGATCTGTCCCTTTATCGCTCTGAACGGCAGGGTTTATTTCCAAAGGGCATGTGAGATCTGCCCGTTGGTACGGTGGGTTTTGCCTTACAGTTTGAGATCGATGTCCACGCCCGCGGGAAGTTCCACGGACATGAGTGCTTCAACGACCTTCTGCGAGGGCTTTCTGATCTCGATAAGTCTCTTGTGAGTTCTCTGCTCGAACTGCTCGCGGCTGTCCTTGTATTTGTGGACCGCGCGAAGGATCGTGACGATCTCTTTGTCGGTGGGAAGCGGAACGGGTCCGGAGACCTCCGCGCCGTTTCTTTTCGCGATCTCGACGATCTTAGCCGCTGCAGAGTCAACGAGGGTGTGCTCGTAGCTCTTGAGCCTTACTCTGATCTTTTCGCTTGCTGCCATGTTTTGCCTCCTTTAAATAATGTGTTTTTTTCTGAGGCGCTTTACACGCGTCCGGGCGTTCCTTTCGGCTCCGAAAGTGCGCCGAGACCGACGCAGGTCGATCCCGGTTCGAAAAGGGCAAAGATGCCCCCGCAGTCAGAGCAGAAAGGAGCGCGCCCCGCGCGTTCCCCGCCCGGATCAAGCCGGACATACTCCGCGGAAATTCCCCGCCCGCTCCCTGACAGTTCGGAGCGTACGGCAACCTCCCGCATCATCGCGCATCAAACAGCAGTATTATATCATAAATGAGGGACGCTTTCAACATGCATCCTGAAATTGACGCAAAAAAATATTATGAGAAATTTTCAGGCATACAGACGATATTTTTGGTAATTATTCACAATTGGCGCCCGTTTTCGTCCTTTGTCGCGTTTTTCAGGCGAAAAATCGGCCTTAGGCGCGGATCCGTTCATTTCAGATCAAAAAAAACGCATATTTCGCGCGCGTATATTGAATTCATTTCAGAATTGTGCTAATATATATGGAAGGATGATTTTTGAGAGGATAAGCGGACTTGCCGTTCGCGATCCGAGCTCGATACATAGAACTCCGGAAAGGAATAATCCGCCGATGGACACTCAAGCAAGCGAGAAAAAAACCGAAGTCAGAGTCCGTCCCGAACCGAAAGGCAACCCGGCTCTCTTCCGGGTATGCGCCGCGGTCTCCGCGGTCCTCGGAATCGCAGGTGCAGTCCTATACTTCTTTGCGTACGTCAACGATTACGAACCCGAAATAATGCACTTCCGAACGGGCTCTTACCTCATACTGATCGCCGGAAGCCTTATTGCGGCGTCCGCGCTGTCCGCGCTCGTCGCGGGCGCAGCCTCAAGAGGAACGGGCGCGGCGCGCAGGATCGAATTTCCCGGCGCATCCGCCGTATTCTTCACTTTCCTCCCGGGTCTTCTGTTTGCGGCGTACGTCGTGTCAGTACTTGTCGCGTCCCGTGGACTTCCCGAGGGCGTCCTTGCAAAGATCGCGCTCGTCGCCGCCGTTCTTTCGGCCGCCGCGATGATCCTCAGAGCGACGACGTGGGGATCCGGCGTCGGGGGCACGATCCTGTCGCTCTTCCCCGCCGTTTTCACAGGCCTGCTGATTTTCATTTACTATTTCGATATGACGACCGCTCCGATCAATTCCCCCGAAAAAGGAATGACGAACGTTCTTCTCTCGATAGTACTTCTCTTCTTCCTCGGCGAATCGAGGGACAGACTCGGAAAGATCAGCCCGGTACTCGCCGTTTTCACCCGGATCGCCGCAGCTTTCATCACGCTGCCCGTAGCCGCGGTGAGAGTGATCCTGCGGTTCACCTCCCAACTTGAAAGTCCGCCGTTCATCGTGAACGCGCTTCTCATTTCCGTCGGCCTTTTCGCCTTTTATCTTCTGGTTCTGACCGGACGTGCGATAAGGGTGAAAAAACCGGAAACGGAGTCAGAAAACGAAGAAAAGCCTATCATTCAATCAGATACTGAACAGAAAGGATAAATAAAAATGGAAAACGGAATTCCCGAACTCACTTTGACGACTGGTGCGGCGGCAGCCGCAGATCCCATCCCCACCGCAGCAGACGCGGCCACGGACGTCGCGGCTCCCGAAGGATTCGTCTTTACGGAAGAGGAACAGAAGCAGATCGACGAATTTTCCGAGAAAATCGACATAACCGACAGCACCATGGTGCTCAGTTACGGCGCTCCCGCGCAGAAAAAAGTATCCGAATTTTCCGACGCCGCTCTTGAAGGCGTCCGTACGAAAGATTTCGGGCAGACCGGCGAAATGATCTCAAACCTCATCGCCCAGCTCAAAGGACTCAACGACGATCAGGGCAAGGGCGGATTCTTCGGTCTCTTCCGCAAGACGAAGAACAAGATCGAGTCGATGAAGATCAAATACGCAAAAGCGGAAGAGTCGGTCTCGATGATAAGCGGAGAACTCGAGCGCCATCAGGTCGTCCTGCTTAAAGACATCACGACGCTTGACAAACTCTATGAAATGAACCTTGATTATCTCAAGGAACTGACTATGTACATCGCCGCGGGTAAAAAGAAGCTAGCATAC
>JAFWPR010000150.1 GCA_017545225.1 Clostridia bacterium | reverse complement strand
CTGACCCGCGCGATGGTCGCCACGGTCCTGTGGCGGCGCGAAGGTTCTCCCGCGCCGAACGCGCCGAGCGGCTTTTCAGACGTGCCCTCCGGCGAATGGTACACGGACGCCGTCGCGTGGGCGAAGGAAACGGGAGTCGTCAAGGGACTCACGATGACGACGTTCGGACCCGACGAATACATAACCAGAGAACAGCTCGGCACGATGCTTTTCCGTTTTTCGTCGAACGCTCCGGTTTCCGTGCCGGAAAGAGCCGGCCTCACGTCGTTCGCCGACGACGAAAAAGTGAGCGACTGGGCAAACGAACCGCTTGGATGGGCTGTCGAAGCGGGTATCATCAACGGAACCGACGGCAACCGTCTCGCCCCGGAGGGGTTCGCCACGCGCGAGCAGTTCGCGGCGATAATCGAGAGATACGACGGATCGTTCAAACTCGTTTACAACGCGCCCGTTCCCCGTTCTCACTACACCGAGAAGGAATACCCGCTCGTGACGGACGCCGATTTCTACGTAGCGGTCGACGGCGACGATTCAGCGGACGGGTCTTTCGCTCATCCTTTCAGGACGTGGGAGCGCGCCCGCGACGCGGTGCGCACGCTCGACAAGGCGGGCAGAAACGGGATCACCGTTGCGTTCAAAGCGGGCGATTACGGTCCTCTTGATATCAGCCTGACTTCGGAGGATTCCGGAACGCCCGAATGTCCGATAACTTACTGCAAGTACGGCGACGGGGACGTCGTGTTCAATAACGGGTTCGATCTGTACGCGGGATCGTTCGAGCCGATCGGAGAAGACGAAAAGAAACTGTTCTCTGCTAAAGCGGCAGGCGCGGTCAGGAAGGTCGACGCGTCCGCCGTCATCTCGTCCGGGATCGATCCCGACGACTTTATAATGTACGGCGGACGAGGGCTTTGCGACGAGGCGCGCTATCCGGACAAATGGGACGACGGCACGGACAATCTTCTTTACGGAGCCGGGTACGGATCGGCGGATACGCTCATAATAATCAATCCCGTTCTTGCGGGCAGGATCGCGAAATACCCGAACGACGTTTTCGGGACGATGAAGATCAGAGGCTATATCAAAGCGGGATACAACAAGAGCACGTTCCGCGCGGCGGGATACGACGCCGAGACCGCGACGCTTACGATCGACGAACGTGATATCGCCGCGAACGGAAAAATGAGAGACTGGATGGGCGTCACCGGTCTCGGGATCGAGATCTGCGTCACGAACGTATCGTACGAGCTTGACAAAGCGGGAGAATACTGGATCGATCCCGGGACGAAGACTCTGTACGTTTATTCTCCCGACGGGGACTATTTCATCCCCTCGGGCGGCCTGATGATAAAGATGGAGGGCGTGAACGACGTCGCCTTCCGCGGTCTGACGTTCAGGAACTCCGCGGGCGGGTTCATCGACGCCTCCGTGTGTCACGGAGAGACCCTCGAGTTTTGCTCTTTCCTGAACACCTCCGCGCAAAAAGGCGTGTATTTTTACGACAACTCCCTCGAGCGGCCGATGGCTCTGACCGTCAGGGAATGCACGTTTGAGAACGCTTACGGTCAGGCGCTCTTCGCGGACGGCAACAATCTGGGCGAACACAGATTCGACAAGAGAGAGGATATCGTGTTCGACAACAACCTCGTCAGGGCGACGAACGTGGTATACGACGCGTGGAACGGGATACGGTTCGACAACTGCGCAGGCGTCACGGTCACGCACAACAGGTTCGAGGACTGTTCCCGCGGAGCGGTCTCGTTCATGCAGTCTTACGATATCCTCGTCGAATACAACGATTTCGATTCCGCCATGTGCGATTCGCACGACGGCGGCGTTATCTACACCGACTGGATCTGCGACGCGAGAAACTTCGTCGTGAGGTACAACTGTTTCGGGTACGTCCCGACGGTCGGCGCGGGTCAGTTCGGTCTGTATCTCGACGAATTCACGAGCGGGACGGAGGTATACTCCAACGTATTTTATCAGGCGGGCAACTCCGCGATCATGTACTCGCTCGGAAGGGACAACGTTTTCCACGACAACGCCGTGATCTGCGGCAGGTTCAACGGAACGGTCGGCTGGGGAACGGCAACGCGCGACGAGATAGAGGAGTACGGTTCTCCCGAGGCGGCGGAGGCCGCCGGATCCTGGGGAATGAGACACGGGAAAAGGATCTGGGGCGAGATGTTCGACAACGCAGCGAATTATCCGGAATACCGCGCCGTAATCGAGAAGAGATGGCCGGACATGCTGAAGATCCACTTTGACACCGATAATATCGACGACCCGTACTTTGCCCTGAATCAGACGACGCTCATTAAAGACAACGTATACGTAAGCGAGTTTACGGAAGAGGAACTCAGAACCTCGCGCAAATACCCTGCGATGTATACGACTTACGAGAACAACGCAGCGTATCCGTTCGGAGAAAACCCGATCTTCGTCAATCCGACGATCGGGGACTACCGCATCCGGGAAGGCGTCGATTTCCCGGATATACGATTTGAAGATATAGGTCGGTATTAAATGATTTCGTA
This sequence comes from Clostridia bacterium, assembly GCA_017545225.1. Lineage (GTDB taxonomy): Bacteria > Bacillota > Clostridia > Oscillospirales > CAG-272 > RUG11130. The sequence goes on along the minus strand of JAFWPR010000150.1, from coordinate 674 downwards.
GGGAGGCATGCCCTCATGCCTCCGTGATGAGCATCCGGTATTCTTAATTTAAGGCTGCCGGAACAGAGGAGACCGAATTCGTCAGGCGGAGGCATCAAGGGATGCCTCCCTACGGCGCTCGGATGAAAGGTAAAAAGCAATATGAAAAAATTTATCTCGTTCCTTCTTACGCTCGCCATGACCGCGGGGGCGATCGCCGTCGCTATACCCGCGGGGGCGGCGAAAAGCGGATTTTCCGACGTCGAAGACGGCCGCTGGAGCGCGTCCTCGATAGAGTACGCCGTTGAAAAAGAGTATATGAAAGGCGTCGGAGGCGGTCTGTTCGATCCCGAGGGACCGCTTACCCGCGCGATGGTCGCCACGGTTTTGTGGCGGCGCGAAGGTTCTCCCGCGCCGACCGCTCCGGGCGGCTTCACCGACGTTCCGACGGACGAGTGGTACACGGACGCCGTCGCGTGGGCGAAGGAAACGGGCGTCGTCAAGGGACTCACGATGACGACGTTCGGACCCGACGAATACATAACCAGAGAACAGCTCGCCACGATGCTGTTCCGCTTCTCGTCATCCGCGCCCGTATCCGTTCCCGAGAGAGCGGATCTTTCCCCGTTCGCCGACGACGAAAAAGTGAGCGACTGGGCAAATGAACCGCTGGAATGGGCGGTCGAAGCGGGACT
>JAFWPR010000149.1 GCA_017545225.1 Clostridia bacterium | reverse complement strand
TAATAAAGAAGCAATAGCTGTCGATGCGAGAACCTACCCTGTCAGAACCACATCTGAGCCGGAAAACGACAGAGTTATGAGGGGAGCGAGAGACGGGTTTGTCGAGGCAGTCCTATTTAACGTAACTTTGATCAGAAGGAGGATAAGGGACGCTCGGCTTACTGTATCCTACCAGCGTTTGGGAGAAAAAACGAAAACTGATCTCGCGGTTATTTATCTGGAAGGAAAAGCAGATCCTGAATACGTTGCAAAAATCAAGCAGAAGATTGAAAGCATTCGGACGGACTCACTTGTACTCGGTCATCAGAGCGTAACAGAAACACTTATAAGAAGAAAATGGTATAACCCTTTTCCGAAAATCCGAGCAACGGAAAGACCCGACGCCGCGTCTGCCGCAATTTTGGAAGGTAGTATCATTATTCTTTGTGATAACAGTCCTGAAGCTCTTATCCTTCCGACGTCGATATTTGATTTTTTGCAGGTAACTGACGACTATTATTTTCCTCCCCTGACCGGAAGTTATCTCAGAATACTGAGACACGTAATTTTTATTATGACGGTCTATCTGATACCCGTTTGGTTTCTGCTTTTGCGTCATCAGGATTTACTTCCCGACTGGTTGGGGTTTGTAATACCGTCAAACCCGGGAAAACTTCCGATTTTTATACAGATTTTGCTCACGGAATTCGCAATAGACGGGTTGAAACTTGCGTCGCTGAATACTCCTGATATGTTATCCGGTTCTCTCTCTATAGTCGGAGGGCTTCTTCTCGGTGATTTTGCAATACAGGTAGGCTGGCTTTCTCCCGACGTAATTTTGTATATGGCGTTTGTAGCCATTGCAAACTTCACTCAAACGAGCTTTGAACTGGGATATGCATTCAAGTATTTGAGAATGTTGACGCTTATCTTTACGGTTATATTCGATATTTGGGGGTTCTTGAGCGCTGTTGTACTAACGGTAATTCTATTAATTCTGAACAATACAGACGCGAGCGGAAGGGGTTATCTATATCCTGTAGTTCCGCCGGGGAAACGATCATTTTTCAGATTGATGTTCAGAATGAAGAAAGATGATTGAAAAAGGACCGCATACGCGGTCCTTTCGGTTTTATCTGTCTTCTCGGAAATAGGATAGGCCCAGATGTGACGGGGGCTGATATTCTCTTTTCTTTCGTGCGCTTGTGATTATCAGAACGACTATCGTCACAATATACGGAATCATCTTGAAGAGCTTGTCGTAGCCCTGCGGAAACTTTATATTAAGTCCGAGCGCAGGGATAAGATCATACAGATTCAAGAGAAGGCCGAAAAGTATAGCACCAACGACAGCCATATGCGGCTTCCAGATAGCAAAGATAACCAATGCGATTGCTATCCAACCGAGCGGTTCGATCGTATCGTTAGACCAACCGTTCTTGTCGATGCAGTAAAAGAATCCGCCCAGCCCCGCTATCATGCTCCCGATACATGTGGCAAAGTATTTGTATTTGTTAACGTTAATACCTGCTGCGTCTGCAGTAGCAGGATTCTCGCCTACCGCCCTGAGATGCAGTCCGAGGCGGGTTCTGAAGAGAATAAAAGATGCTATGAATGCTATAATAAGACCAAGATAAACCAAAAATCTGTATGACAGGAAGATCTCTCCGAACCATCCGAGTTTTGAAGCGAACGGGAGAGTCGCCTTGAATAGTTTACTCGTAGCGTCTATCCTTACCGAAGGAATATCGACGTGGGTGATTTTGATGATAGAAGCGCCGAAAAAGTTGCCGATTCCGATCCCGAACGTTGTGAGCGCCAGTCCGGTAACGTTTTGATTTGCGCGAAGCGTAACGGTAAGGAAACAGTAGATCAATCCCATTACGAGAGAACCGAGAAGGCAGGCAAGCATCGGGATAAGAATCGTAAGTACGGGATTCATATCGGGTACCTGTCCGTAGAAGAAAGCCGCAATGACACCGCTTATCCCGCCGACAGCCATAACGCCGGGTATTCCCAGATTTAAGTGGCCTGATTTCTCCGTCAGTATCTCGCCTGTAGCACCGAAGAGAACCGGCATGCCGTTATTGATTGAGCTTGTCAATACGTATACGAACTTGGAAAGAATAGTCTCAAACATTACGATGCGCCTCCCTTTCTCTTTCGGAATACTATTTTATAGTTGATAAAGAATTCGCAGCCGATAATGAACAAGATGATGATACCGGTAACTATGTTCGCGAAGTTATCGTCCAGATTGAGAGCCGGTGATGAAGCGACCTGAATCGCACCTTTTTCAAGAAAGACGATCAAAAATGACGTGAGAGCCATATAAAGCGGATTGAAGTGCGCCATCCATGAAACGATGATAGCCGTAAAGCCGCGTCCGCCTTCAATATCCGTCGTAAGCGTGTGATGAACGCCGGAAACGAGGATTAAACCAGCCAAACCGCATATCGCTCCGGAAATAATGACTGTACGGATTATGACTTTTTTAACGTTGATACCGATGTATCTCGCTGTTTTTTCGCTTTCGCCGACGACGGAGATCTCGTATCCGTGTTTGCTGTATTTCAGATAAACGAAAACGATCAGCATCATTACGAATACGATCAGTATATTCAGAAGAAAGCTTCTGCCTACAAAGCCTTCTCCGCCAATATCAGGAAACCATCCTGCATGTGTTTTTCTGTTGAGTATACCGATAACGTTGTTTCCGGAGTTCTTGCTCCATCTGAAAGTAAGAAACGCTGCAAAATTGAGGGCTATGTAGTTCATCATAAGGGTAAAAAGCGTTTCATTTGTGTTAAGAAACGCTTTAAAAAGGCCTGGGACCAATGCCCAAATTGCACCGGCGATAAGCGCGGATGCAATCATAATCAAATAAAGAGCAAAATCGGGGACTTTACCGGGAAGGAACTTCATGCAAGCAGTTGCTGCAATTGCACCCATGATGATTTGGCCTTGACCGCCGATATTCCAGAACCTCATTTTGAAAGATAGCGTGAGCGCAAGACCGACGACAAGCAGAAGAGCCGTATCCTGAAGCAGGTTCCAGATACGCAGCTCGTTTCCAATAGCGCCGTCAATCATCGCTTTGTACATTTCGATCGGGTTTTGCCCGGTGATAACAAGGGTGATGAGCGCCACGACAACAAGAGCGATCAAAATAGCAACTACACGTATCAGGGCTGATTTCCACCAGACTATCGAGCCTCTTTTTATTATATGAAGCAGAGGATCTTTGACTTTATTTGTGTTATTGCCTGTCATTGACTTACATCCTCCGTTCCTTTTTCAGTGTGAGTTTTGACGTTTTTCGTCATAAGAAGCCCGATTTGCTCTTTTGTAGACGTTCTGCCGTCAACTATTCCCGCGATTCTTCCCGAGCCAATTATCATAATCCTGTCGCAAAGTTCGACGAGAACGTCAAGGTCTTCACCGACAAAAATGACTGCAACTCCGTTTGACTTCTGCTGATTAAGAAGATTATAGATCATATAAGATGAATTGATATCGAGTCCTCTTACGGGATAAGCTGCCATCAGAACGGTGGGAGTTGAAGCTATTTCGCGGCCTACGAGAACCTTCTGCACGTTTCCTCCGGAGAGTCTTCTGACCGGCGTGGAAGCGCTCGGAGTCACGACTTCAAGACTTGAGATGATTTCGTTTGCAAGATCTCTCGGCTCTTTTCTTTTGAGAAAGACCGACTTACCTTTTCCGTAACTTCTGAGCATCATATTGTCGACGATATCCATATTCCCGACGAGACCCATACCGAGTCTGTCTTCGGGTACAAAAGAGAGGCGTACGCCGAGCTGTCTTATCTGAACGGGCGTTTTATCGCGCAAGTTTTCATGTTTATCGGTTTTCGGGTCAATGTAAGTAATTTCACCGGACGAAATGTGCTGCAGTCCTGCGATCGCTTCGAGAAGTTCTCTCTGACCGCTTCCGGCTATCCCCGCGATCCCGAGTATCTCTCCGGATCTTGCGGTAAAAGAAACATCCTGAAGGACGGGCGTCCCTTCCCTGTTCAGGCACAGGAGGTCTTGTACTATCAGTCTGTCGACGGGATCTTTCGGTTCTGCTCGTTCAATATTCAGAGATATTTTTTTACCGACCATCGCTTCCGTAAGAACCGACTCGTTTGCTTCAGACGTTTTGATAGTACATATATACTCTCCTTTTCTGAGGACGGCAACCCTGTCTGAAAGAGAGAGAACCTCATGAAGCTTGTGGGTAATGATTATTATCGTTTTACCTTCGTCCTTCATCCTCCTGAGAACGTCGAACAGTTTGTCGGTCTCCTGAGGCGTCAAAACGGCTGTGGGTTCGTCAAGGATGAGTATATCCGCGTTTCTGTAAAGGACTTTGATTATCTCAACAGTCTGTTTTTCGGAAACGCTCATTTCGTATATCTTTTTTAACGGGTCTATGTCAAAGCCGTATTTACCGGCAATTGAAGCGACTTCTTTGACAGCAGATTTAAGATTGAATCTGCCGTCAAGACCGAGAACGATATTTTCAGCCGCAGTAAGTACGTCGACGAGTTTGAAATGTTGATGGATCATTCCGACCCCGTTGTCGAACGCATCTTTAGGCGACGAAATGACAACTTCTTTTCCGTTAATGAATATTTGTCCGGAATCCGGGAAATAGATACCGGAGATCATATTCATAAGAGTGGTCTTACCGCTTCCGTTTTCACCGAGTATAGCAAGAATCTCGCCCTTTTCAGCGGAAAGACTGACGTTGTTATTTGCAACTATGGAGCCGAATTTCTTAGTAATATTTTTCAGTTCGAGCGCTGGAATATGTTCCATGACTGTTCCTCCGGTTTTGATCCTGAGAAGGACGTCTCATAAGTGAGGCGCCCTTTTCGGGACCAAAAGCTATGATCCCGATAAACCCGATAAGGCGGAGCATTTATAATGCCCCGCCTCACGGATCGAAATGTTAAATCAGAACATTGCGTTGAGAAGTTCGATGCCGTCGATCTGAATGTCAAAATAAGGAGCAGAACGATATTCAGACTCTAAGAATGCACCGTCTTTAACGACTTCGGTATCGCCCTGGAAAGCTTCATCGGTGTCGACGTCAGCCTGATAACCGGTGAGGTGACCTTCATCGTCAACGGTAGCGTTGACGTTCTTATCCTCGGTAACGGTAACTGTGAACGTGGAGACGTCAAATACGTTGATCTCACCGTTCTGGAGCTTTGCTTTAGCTTCTTCGATTGCTTCAACGGTTCCTTCGGCAGCAGCCTTTTCGTTGACTTCGGTGAGAACGACGGATTCGGTTTCAAGAGTTCCGGTCCAGTCGGTGTCGATATCCTTGCCGTTCTTTACGCAGTCGATGATGTACTCGAAGTAGGGTTCCCAGTTGATCCTGGAAGAAACGATGAAGGTGTTCGGGCAAGCCTCAGCGGTAGATCCGTTGTAGGAGATGTCCGGAACTCCGGCATCCTCGCATGCGGTAGGAGCGCCCATGGAGTCAGCGTGCTGGCTGATCAGTTTGCATCCGCGCTGGATAAGGGTTTCGGCGGCAGTCTTTTCAGCGGTCTCATCGTACCAGGAACCGGTAAACTGAACTTCCATCGTAGCGGTCGGGCAAACCGAGCGAGCGCCGAGGAAGAACGAAGTGTAACCGGAGATAACTTCAGCATAGGTGTAAGCGCCGACGTAACCGATCTTGGCTTCTTCTGCAGTAAAGTCACCGTTTTCGATCATTTCGTTGAGCTTCATACCTGCGGCGATACCGGCAAGGTACCTGCCCTCATAGATGGAAGCAAACGCATTGTGGAAGTTAGGAAGTTCCTCGGTGTGAGCCTGTGTTCCGGTTGCGTGACAGAATTCAACGTCCGGGAACTCTTCAGCAGCCTGAATAAGAAATTCCTCATGACCGAAGCTGTCCGCAAAGATGAGGGAACAACCCTGGTTCACAAGGTCGGCAGCAGCTTCATAGCACTCGTTTCCTTCGGGGATCGGCACCTTTTCAAGATAGGTGACGCCGAGTTTTTCACAGGCGGCTTTTGCGCCGTCCATGAAGTTGCGGTCGTAGGTGGAGTTCTGGTCGTGGAGGTAAATGAAACCGAATTTCAACTCCTCATCCTGACCTTCTTCTTTGCTTTCGGATTCAACGGGCGCAGCCGACTGATCCGGATTCTGCGATTCCTGCGGTTTGTTATCCTCACTGTTACAGGAAGCGAGAGCGATGCAGAGCGAGAATACCATCGCGAGCATCAAAATGACCGAAAGTACCTTTTTCATTCTTTTTCTCCTTCAAAGAATTGATTTATGTAATATAAATTACATACAAATTCAAGTGCCGCCATCAGCGGCGGAACGTTATACCTGACTCGGACATCGATTCTATGATCGCCAGAGATTCAACCCTGATGCCTTCGCTTCTCAAACGGTCGCCGCCTCCCTGAAACCCTTTTTCAATCTCGACAGCAGCCCCGACAACAGATGCGCCGGCGTCATTTACGATTTTGATCAAACCGCGCAGAGCTTCTCCGTTTGCAAGAAAATCATCTACGATGAGTACATTATCCTCCGGTTTGATATATTCGGCGGAAACCGTTGCATTATAATCGTTGCCGTGTGTAAAAGAGTGAATCGGAGCAAAAAGCACCGCTCCGTCAACGTTAGATGTCCTGCTTTTCTTTGCAAATACCAAGGGGACGCCGAATTGAAGGGAAACGGCAAAACCGAACGCAATACCGCTTGCTTCTATGGTTAGTACTTTAGTGACGGGCAAATCTGAAAACAGAGAGAATACCTCTCGTGCCAATTCAAGGGTAAATGAGGTATCGATCTGTTGATTTATAAAACCGCCTACCTGAAGAATATCTCCGCCGAGGACGCGTCCGTCCCGCTGGATCCGCTCTTCAAGTGCTCTCATAACGAGTCCTCCGAAAAACAAAAAGCAGCCGGTAAATCAGCTGCTCAACATAATACGAATGAAAAAAATGAAACCAATAGTCACAGCTTTGGCGCTGCGGTAGAAACGATCGGGCCATTCATCCGAAAATATATTGGCAACAAATTACATATATATGGTATCACATCGGTCGATCAAAGTCAACTGAAAGAATTGATTTTTTCAAACAATTTTCAACATTTCGTTTATATCTAAATTGTAACATTTGCTGTTCGGAACCATACTGTGCCACAATATATTGTGGTAAAAGTTTCCCCTCCGCTTTCGGGAGGGGAAACGATTATCAGAACATTGTTACTTGATCCGATTTCGGTAACGTTGCAGTTACTCCGTTTTTATCGAGAACTTCAAGTACGGCTTTTGTGACCCCGGATTTCATTTTGAGATCTTCTATAGAAAATACTTCACCGGAGTCTCTTGCGGTTGCTATGCTTTCGGCTGCCGACGCACCTACACCCGGAAGCGAGTCAAAGGGCATACGGATCGAACCGTTTTCGGGAATGAAACGGTGAGCGTCGGACTTCTTGAAATCTACGGGAAGGAAGCGATAGCCTCGCTGCATACACTCATTAACAAGCGCTAACGCATCGAGTGTGTCGTTTTCCTTTGCGGATGCTTCTTTACCGAGTTTTGAAATCCTTGAAATTTCATAATTGACCGCAGACATACCACCCGAAACGATCTCGCCGTTGAATCCGTCGGGTGCAGCTGTAAAATACGCTGCGTAAAACGCTGTCGGATAGTTAATTTTATACCAGCCGAGTCTAAGCGCGTCCATAACGTACGCTGCTGCATGCGCTTTCGGAAACATATATTTGATCTTCTTACATGAATCGATATACCAGTCCGGAACGCCGTGTTCTTTCATGACAGATTCGTATTCGGGCGTCAGTCCCTTCCCTTTTCTGACGTCTTCCATTATTTTGAACGCGACGAAATTATCAAGTCCGAATTCATGAATCAGCGTCAGCATGATATCGTCACGGCAACCAATAACGTCTTTTATAGTACAGGTTCCTGATCGGATAAGTTCGTCGGCGTTTCCGATCCAGACGTTAGTTCCGTGAGTAAGGCCTGAGATCTGAAGGAGGTCTGCGAAACACGTCGGCTGGGATTCCATAAGGACGCCTCGAATAAATCTCGTCCCCATCTCAGGGAGGCCGAGAGTACCGGTGTCGCTGTTTATTTGCTGTGGAGTTACTCCGATAGGATCTGTAGACGTGAAAAGTTTATATACCTCGGGGTCGCTCATCGGTACGTCAAGAATATTAGTGCCGGAATACTCTTCAAGCCTTTTATATTTAGTCGGAATATCATGGCCGAGTATATCGAGTTTTAAGATCGTATCATGAAGATATTTGAATTCAAAATGCGTTGTAATGATCGATGAATCGGCGTCGTCAGCGGGATGCTGGACAGGACAGAATTCGTAAACGTCGTGCCCCCCGGGAACGATGATGATACCGCCCGGGTGCTGACCGGTAGTCCGTTTGACGCCCACACAGCCGCTGATCAGTCGGTCGATCTCGGCGCGATTTACCATAATTCCGCGGTCTTCAAGATATTTTACGGTAAATCCGTATGCGGTCTTGTCAGCGAGAGCTCCGATCGTTCCGGCGCGGAAAGCATGACCCTCTCCGAAAAGAACTTCGGTGAACTTGTGAGCGTCCGCCTGTACGTCACCGGAGAAATTCAGGTCTATATCAGGAACTTTATCGCCTTTGAAACCGAGGAATGTTTCAAACGGAATATCGTGTCCGTCCCTCACCATATCGGTTCCGCATTTCGGACACTTCAGCGGAGGAAGGTCAAATCCTGATTTTGCGCCTGTCGGATTTGAAAAGTCTGAATATTTGCACCCAGGACATCTGTAATGCGGCGGAAGCGGATTGACAAGAGTAATACCGGACATGGTTGCAACGAAAGACGAACCGACAGAACCTCTTGAACCTACCTGATAACCTTTTGATTCACTGTTAAGAACAAGTTTTCTTGCTATAATGTACATTACGGCAAATCCGTTGCCGATTATCGATTTCAGCTCCCTGTCAAGTCTTTCCGCAACAATTTCCGGAAGCGGGTCGCCGTACAGTTCATGAGCAAGAGAATAACATGACTCAGTAAGTTCCTCTTCTGCTCCTTCGATGTGCGGGTCAAATTTTCCTTTCGGGATTGGTCTGACGTTTTCTATCATTGAAGCGATTTTTCTCGGATTATCGATAACGACCTGTTTTGCTTTTTCTTCCCCGAGGTAGGCAAACTCTTCGAGCATTTCTTCGGTCGTCCGGAAGAAAAGTTTCGTAGGGCGGTCGGCGTCGGAATATTTCATTCCCGACAGCAGGATTCGCCTGAAAATTTCGTCTTCCGGGTCAATGTAGTGAACGTCGCATGTCGCAACAACGGGCAGTCCGTTTCTGTCTGCGATCTCGCAAAGTCGTCTGTTCAGGTTGCGTAAGCCTTCTTCATCGGCAACTCTTCCTTCACCGATAAGGAATTCGTTATTGCTGACGGGTTGGATCTCGATATAATCGTAAAAACTTGCGATCTCATCAATCTCATCGTCCGGACGGTTTTCGAGTACGGCGCGGAAAAGCTCCCCGGCCTCGCATGCAGAACCGATTATAAGCCCTTCCCTGGCTTCCGAAAGTTGGGTTTTAAGTATTCTCGGATAGCGCCTGAAATATTTCAAATACGAATCGGAAACGAGCTTATAAAGATTTCTTAACCCTGTTTGATTTTTGACAAGTATGATCTGGTGGTACGTTTTGAGTTTCAAAGGATCCGCTTTTTCACTCATTACGTAATTCATACCGGCTACGTCGTGTATACCTTCTTCGTTCAGTCTGTTCAACATTCTGTCAAAGATCATTGACAGCATTTCGGCGTCTTCGGACGCCCTGTGATGATCAAAGTCACCGAGAGCGTAGTTCTTTGCCAGTGTATCGAGTTTGTGGTTTGTAAGCGTCGGATTAAGGTAACGCGAAAGAGCAAGTGTATCAAGATACGGGTTACCGAACGGTACACCTATCTTTTCTGCGGATGCTCTGATAAAACCCGTATCAAATGAAGCGTTATGTGCAACGAGCATTCTGTCGCCGCAATAATCAAGAAAAGCGGGAAGAACTTTTTCGATCGTGTCCGACCCTTTTACCGTATCGTCTGAGATTCCGGTGAGTTTTGTGATCTCATCGGGAATATGGCATTCGGGGTCAACGTATTCATTGAATCTTGAAATGATTCGTCCTTTACAGTACGTTACGGCGCCGATCTCAATAATTTTGCAGTTGATCGGAGATAGGCCGGTCGTTTCAATATCAAATACGACGAATTCATCTTCAAACGTTACGTTTTCTCCGTTTGTAGCGGCACGAAGTGTATCGTCGACAAAATAGGCCTCAACTCCGTATATGACCTTAAAATCCAGGTCATTGATTTTTTCAGCCGCAAGCATTGCTGCCGGGAAATTCTGAAGGTTTCCGTGGTCAGTAATTGCTACGGCGGGATGTCCCCAATTATGAGCGAGTTTTACGACTGATTCGGCCGTAGGGATTGCGTCCATGGCAGACATATTTGTGTGAAGATGCAGTTCGATTCTTTTTTCGGGAGCGTTGTCATTTCTGACGACCTTCTTTACCTCCATAACGTCGGTATACTGCAAATACGTGTCGTTGTCATACGTATCTACCTTTACGTTCCCTCTGATCGCATAAGATTTACCGACGGAAAAAAGATTGAGAATTTCATCCGAGGATTCACGGTCAACCATGATCTTCAGATACATTGACGAAGCTTTATCCGTGAGTGATACCGTTACGGCGGTTTTATCATTTCTTTTTGTTTCTCTTGAAGATACGGCGAAAACTTCCCCCAGTGTAATTATGCCTTTTGCCGGTTTATTAAGCGTTGAAAGAGGAGAGACGTTTTCTATAGCGAACGGAGAGCCGAGCAGAGACACGGGATCAGAGACGTCAAAAACGCTGAGGCCGCATTTTACGGTATATCCTTCTCTTGTTACTTCCCCCGATCCGTCGAAAAGAGACGCGATTTTTTTCAGTTCCGGTCCTGTCTTTTCTTCAGATGCCTCTTTGTTTTTTTCTTCTGCAGCTCTTGCCGCATTCTCGAGGATCTTAGCTTTTTGTTTTTCGATGATCGAGTTCTGTTTTTCAAAAAAATAACGGTTCTTTTCCGAGAAATCGTCAGCTTGTTCTATTTTAACTTTCAGATCGAGAGAGTATTCGTTCTTAATAATCGTTTCAACGGCTTTTGAAGTACCCGCAAGGTCGAGATAGTATACTCCTCCGTCGTCGAAAGGTATACGGACGATTACGGTGTTCCCGTCGATGTGTGAATCCATTTCGGAAAAGAAACCTTCGGTTACTGCTCCGAATCTTCCTGCTTCGCGAAATAAACCGGGTAACTGTTCTGCCGAAAAAACTTCCCGGGGATAATGCGGGAGGATCCTGACAAGGTTGAGGCCGTATGTTTCCGCAATCTCTTCCTCAGCGGAATATAAAACGTCTTTGCTGAAATAACGAGGTAGTTCGCATCTTATCTCAACGATCTTATGAACACTGTCGAACATGAGTTTTGAAATGATCGAGCGTTCAAACAAAACCGCCTTTTCGCCGGAAGGAATAACTTTTTTGAATTTTTCTCTTAATGAAACTGATTTCTCTTCAGCCATTGCGAACCTTCTTTCACGATCCTGCGAGTTTTATCGTTTCTTCGATCAGTTTATCGACTATTTTATCTTCGGTTATTTTTTCAATCGGGACCCCCTTAACAAAAAACAGACCGTATCCGTCGCCGCCGGCAATACCGAAATCGGCTTCTCTTGCCTCTCCGGGACCGTTTACGGCGCAGCCCATAATTGCAGCGGTGATCTTTTTCCCGTGTGTTTGGATATTGGCAGTCGCCGCTTTATACTCACGGACAATTTTAGTAATATCAATACGCGTTCTTCCGCAAGTCGGACAGGAGACCACGTCTATACCTCCGCGGTTTGAAAGTCCGAGTGAGTCCAGAATTTTATACCCCGCTCTGACCTCTTTTACGGGATCGGCGGTGAGTGAAACGCGAATAGTGTCTCCGATCCCTCTTGAAAGCAGTGATCCGATGCCAACGCTGTTTTTCAGGATGCCGTCTGTTTCGTCTCCTGCTTCCGTAACGCCTATGTGAAGTGGATAATCCGACTTTGAAGCAATAATTTCAACAGCGGCAATCATCGATTTTACCATAGATGATTTTATCGAAATGATAATATCCGAAAAACCGAATTTTTCAAGGATCTCTGCTTCGTTGAGAGCGGATTCGGCGAGAGCTTCAGGCGTAGGTCCTCCATACTTTTCGATCAATTTCTTTTCTACGGAACCGGAGTTGACCCCGATCCTTATCGGAATTCCGAAGGACTTGCATGATTCGACGACTTCTTTGATTTTCCAGGGTTCCCCGATATTGCCCGGGTTTATCCTTATCTTGTCTGCGCCGTTTTTAACGGAAGCGACGGCAAGTTTGTAATCGAAATGGATATCCGCAACGAGAGGCGTTTTAATACCTGACTTTTTTGAAATTCTGAAAATATGAGCCGAATCTTCATCAGGGACCGCAAGTCTGATTACGTCACACCCGGCGCACTCCAGATCTTTTATCTGTGAGATCACGCCTTCCGTGTCTCGTGAATCAACGTTCACCATAGACTGAACGGAGACGTTATGATCGGAGCCGATAAAAATATTTCCGACTTTAATCTGTCTTGTTTTTCTTCTTTCAATCATTTTCGCATCCTCACGAGAATAATCCGAAAATATCTTTAAACGTAACGGCGACCATTAAAAGCAAAAGCAGAGCAAGTCCCGCCATGTGGATATACCCTTCTACCTTTCTCGGCAAGGGCTTTCGTCTTACTGCTTCAAGCAGAAGGAAGATCAGTCTGCCTCCGTCGAGTGCCGGGAGCGGGAATAAGTTAACTACACCGAGATTAATAGAAATAAATGCAGTAAGGAAGAGGAACGTATCGGCTCCGGATTTTGCGGCCTCACCGAGCGCCTG
>JAFWPR010000148.1 GCA_017545225.1 Clostridia bacterium | reverse complement strand
CGTCTTTTTGTATCGGAACGGTTTTATTCCGCTCTTTCAAACAATACGCTTCATCCGAGTTTTGAGCAGGGCTCAGTTCGGTAGCTCGGAGGGCGAGCGCCGCTTGAAGCGGAGAAAGCGAGCCCGACCGAGGCGCAGAAACAAGGAGCGATGCGACCGGCAGGGAGAAGCGCGACTATGTTTCAAGAGTAAGCTTGATTCGGGACCAGAAAACCGCCTTCACCCTTCTATATTCAGTTACCCATTGTCTTCACACGTAAGAATTGAGGAGCAATTCTTATCCGCTTTTGCCGGAGGCAAAGGCGACCAGTCACTCCCGTACAAAAAGCCGGATGCGTAATTGCATCCGGCTCTTTTTCACTATGATCCTCAGCTCCTTTATTCAATCAAGGGTTAAAATTTGTATACCCAAGCGCATGGACAGAAAAGCCGTAATAATACTTGAGGTAACTGTCAAGCCTTTTAAGTGTAGTCTTTAGTGCGGTAGCCGATGTACCCCTTGCAACTTCAGTATCTCCAAAATTATTAGACACGGATGAATAGTTTAGATATTCGGTATTTTTTGTGAACGCTGAACGTTTCATATTGTTATCTCCAACAAGAGCTATTTTACCATATTTGGCATCTTCAATCGCGTAGTAATACCAAATTGTGTCCTTATCATCTATCTTTATTTGAATGCGTCCTATAAAATCAGAGAAGTAACTTAAATGTTCATATACAAGCTCGTAGTTTGTACTAATCCAAAGTGTTTCATCGCCATTGTCATTCGAATAGAACACTATTTCTCCACCGTTCTTTTCCACATCATTCATAAGAGCAGAAATAATCGCTGCCCTATTATTTCTCCCACAACGAGTACATGTCGGAGTATCAGTATGTCCGAGGGCATTACCAGAAGTCGCACCGCATCGTGTACATGTTTGCGGGGTCGTACACGTCGCATTCTTCCAATTATGACCGAGCGCACTTCCCGACGTCTTTCCGCAAACGCTGCAAGTTTTAGGCGCTGTGCACGTTGCTGCCTTCCAAGTATGATCGGCTTTCGGGATCGGTTCTGTCCACCATTCGTTACACCGGGTACAATAGAACGTACGTGTTCCCTCGCTGATACAAGTAGGCTGACTCGTAACTGATGATTGAGTCTTGATGTGACCGAGCGCAGAGATCGCAACGTGCTTTTCGACGTAACAATCAGTACATGTATAAACGATTTCACCTTTTTCGGTGCAAGTAGGATCGGAAACTTTTCTTCCTTCATCCCAACTGTGTATGTAAAGGTCATTTGAGCAATAACGCATAAGAACGGTAGCGACTTCCGCTCTTGTGGCATTATCAAACGGCGCAAGGATCGTCTTCCCACGAATATCCTTTGTTCCGGTGATGATCCCTTCGGCGATTGCCCATTCCATACCTTTCTTTGCCCAACTGGATACGCTGCTGCCATCCGGGAACTTTGACACGCTCGACGATGCGGATACATCGCATCCCATGTATTGTGTATAACGATACATGATCGTAGTGAGCTGTTCTCTTGTAATGTCACCGTCCGGATCAAACTTGCCGACTGCGACCCCGGTTACAATACCGTTCTCACCCGCCCAACTGACGGCATCGGTATACCACGTGCCTGACGGAATATCTTTGAAGTTATTTGCATACCCTGACGGAGATCCTTCATATCTCCAAAGAACGGTAACGAGCATCGCACGGCTCATCTTCGTATCCGGCTCAAATCTTGTCGCCGACGTGCCGTTCATCAGACCGTTGTTATAAACGTAGTCCACAGATGCTTTGAACCACGAATCCGCCTTGACGTCCTTGAAGACCTCAACGCTTGATACGGCGCTCACCAATGCTCCGTTGATAATAACCGGGAAAACCATAACGAGTGCCAGAACAAAACCGAGTATCCTTTTTTTCATTTTCTTCTCTCCCTTTGAATAAAAAAATGCACGGCTGAAGCCGTGCATAAAAAACGCATGACTCCAAGCCGCTACGCAACAATCATAACGATCCCACTTCAGGAAAGTATACGAAAGGGAGCACGCGTTTTTATCAAAAAAAACGCGCAACTTCCTAAAGTGGGTGACATCTGTTATTCCGTTGCGTAGCATAATCATCATATCACGGATTGAAAGTCATGTCAATAAAACTTTTTATAAGATAGAATCCGGATGCGATCGCGCACCCGGCTGTATTTTGTCTATCGCTCGTTATTCAGTCGTGCTATTCTGTTCAGCACCCTTTAAGATCTTCCCGATCCGATTCTTTTTTATATTATGTTCCCCGATCCTCCTGTCCGGGCCGTTGACCGGGACGAAATCGCACATGCCGACGATACGGCTGTAGATGCGTTTCTGCCTCTCGTCTTTCGGGTTCTCGAAATCCGACGTTCTCAGATTCGTCGTGAATATCGCGGGCTTGTTCGCCATATACCGCGCGTTGACGACCGTATAGACCGCCTCGTCCATATACTCCGAGCGCCTCTCGACGCCGAGATCGTCGAGGACGATAAGATCCGGCGTCATGATCGCCTCGCGCGCCTCCTCACGCTCCGTTTCCTTTATCGAAACGGACTTCTGCGCGAGCGCGCCGAGGTTCAGAAACCGTGCGGTGTACCCCTTTTCGATGACGCGGCTGCAGACGCATGAGGCGAGAAAAGTTTTTCCCGAGCCGACCGGCCCGTAAAGGACAAGCCCGACGTTCTCGCGAAGAACGTCCCCGAAGCCGTCCGCGTACCTCCGGCAATATACCGACTGGCGGCTGTCGGGCCAACGGTCTTTTTTAAACGTCATGTTCTCCGCCTTGCGGACGCCGTCCGGACCAAGCTCGCAAAAACACCGTCCGACCGCCTCTTTGACCCTTATCCTCTCCTGTATTTTCTCCTGTTCCCTGTCGGCGGCGCCGCGCTCCTCGAGCGCGCGGCGATCGCATTCGCAAAGAGTCACCACAGGGAAATCGACCCCGTCGATCCGCCTTTCCTTCGGCTCGCCGCATACCCCGCATATCAGAATGCCTTCCTCCGAACGGAGGTCGCCCTCCTTCTCCTTCGCTCTGAAAAACCCGGAAATATCCAATTTATATATACTCCTTTCAGAATCTGATCCTCTCCCCGGGGAATAACTTCCCCTCTGCGGGAGGATCTTCTTCTTTCTTTATCTCTTTATTCTTTATTTCTTTATTCTTTATTTCTTGTTGACGATTTACCGAATTCGGTTTTACCGCGTTCGGTTTTACCGCGTTCGGAAAATCGAAACACGGTGAAGAGAAGATCAGACAGTCGTCCCCTGAAAACTTACCGCCCTCTCTGTTCCGTATGAAGTGGATATAACCCGCGTCTTCAAGTTCTTTCAGTCCTTTTCTGATACTCGCGGGAGTCTCTCGGACAATGAGCGAAAGACCGGCGGCGGAAAAATCCCACTTTTCGGGCAAGGACCAGATCAGGCAGTATAGCCCCGTCGCCTTCAGCGAGAGCGATCTGTTCCTGAAAACGCTTCCCTCTCCCCGCCCCAACCTGAAATACGGCGAGTCGGGGCTGTATTGTTCTTCAAATTTCCGGATCAATGACGTTTTTCCCTCTGTTCTTATTTGATCTGCTAACAGTATAATCTAACTTTATTAACTTGTCAATACCCTGCTTCTAAATTTGTTGACTTTTTTAGAAAGACCGTTTTCTTGGGCGGTCCGGTTGACACGCCGCAGCTTTTGTTGTATCATTTATTTGAAAATAAGACCGACGGAGGTTATGATAATGAACGTTTTGAGCGATCTTACCCGCCCGCTTCCCTTCCGCGCGAGACGCGAGAGCAGCTACGACAGAACGGGAGGCAACGACGACAGGGTCCACATCCCGGCGCACGAGTCGCGCGCGATAGCGGATATCACGGCTGCCGGAGAGGTCCGCCACATTTGGATGGCGGTCTTTACGGACGATCCATACTATCTGCGCAGATGCACGATTCGCATGTGGTGGGACGGCGAGGATTCGCCGTCCGTCGAGTGCCCCGTCGGAGACTTTTTCTGCCTCGGTCACAGCCAGTCGTATACGATGTATAACGCCTGCTTCTCGACGTCGGTGAACGACGAGAGGTATCAGGGCGAGGGTGTCGCACTCAACTGTTGGGTCCCGATGCCGTTCCGCCGCTCCGCCAGAGTGGAGTTCGAGAACGGAACGGACGCGGAGGTGCTGCTGTACTATTACGTCGACTGGAGAGAGTACGATTCCCTGCCCGAGGACACGTTCACTTTCCACGCCTCGTGGCGGCGCGAGAACCCGTGCGTGACGCCGCCGGGAGCGGACACGGAGCACAACCTGACCGACGAATACAACTTCCTTCTCCTCTACGCCGAGGGCGCGGGGAATTATCTCGGCGTCAATATGTCGATCGACAATATCACCGGCGAATGGTGGGGCGAGGGGGACGATATGATCTTCATCGACCGTCCGGAGGGGACGCGCGACCGCGGCGGCGACTGGCCGCCTGATCTGCACGGGACCGGGAGCGAGGACTATTTCTGCCACGCGTGGGGCATGCAGTCGACGACCGCGCCGTACAGCGGCGAGTCGTGGTGCGAGGACAAGTTCTTCCTGCGCGCTCACAACTGCAACGGAAAAGTCGCGATATACCGCTTCCACGTCGCGGATCCCATCCCGTTCCGCGAAAAGATCCGCGTCTCCATCGAGCACGGCCACGCGAACGACAGATCGGACGATTACGCCGTGACTGCGTACTGGTATCAGTCCGAGCCGCACTCGGACAAAAGCTTCGAGCCGCTGCCGCCGATCGAGGACCGTCTTCCCCGCCCGCCGTCAAAAACGGGCAGAAAGATCGCGACGTATATGTGAGATCTGCTTGCTTCGCAAGCAGGATGAAGTCGAAGAATCTAAAGGCTTCCCCGCAAACTCCCTCCGTCACGGCTTCGCCGTGCCACCTCCCTCAAAGAGGGAGGCATACCCAAGGCTCCCTTCCCGAGACAGCTGCCAGCGAAGCTGACTGAGGGAGTAATTCCGAATTCCGAATTCCGAATTGAGTTCCCCGCGCCGCGAAAACGAAGAATAAAAAAAATAAAAATTCCTCTTGCAATTGTATTTTCAATATGTTATAATATCCCTTGCCGATTTTTCAAGTACGATATTCATTTAACATAGACGGAGGTGTAAATCATGGCAAAATGCTCTGTCTGCGGAAAAGGAGTCTCCTTCGGTCACAACGACTCCCACTCACACCGCAAGACCAACAGAATGTGGAAGCCGAATATCAGACGGGTAAGAGTCGTCGTCGACGGAACTCACAAGACCGTTAACGTTTGCTCACGTTGTCTGCGTTCGGGAAAAGTCTCCCGCGCATAAGTAATTGACCGAACAAACTCCCTTTCACCGAAAGGGAGTTTTCTGTTTTCGGTGCGGATGCCTGCGAGGCATCCCTACAGACCTTTTGGGGTTTTGCGCTTATTCGTATTATACCTAAAACCGCCATTATACCCTGTAGGGACGGCACTCTGCCGTCCGTACCTTAGAATTTCGGGAGGTAATAATGTCAGATCTTATCCTCGCGTCGGGCGGGATGCCGGAGGATATGAGGCGGCGGTTTGAGAAGGAGGTCGGCGGGGAATACGATATCCTTTACCTGCCGCCCGATCCGGCGCTTCCCGCGCCCGTCGCGCCGCATCCCGATATGATCGCGTTCGCTCTCGGGGACTCCGTAGTGATGCCCGCGGAATATCTCGACCGTTATCCCGGGATCGCCGTGCGAATAAAAGAAAAAACCGGGATCGAACCGATCCGGTCGCAGGCGGCAAGGGGACCGCGATACCCCGACGATATCGCGCTGAACTGCGCGGCCGCGGGGGACGTTCTGTTCTGTCATTACTCTCACGCCGCGCCTGAAATAAAAGAGATCGCGAGGCGGCGCGGGCTTCGGCTCGTCGGCGTCAGGCAGGGGTACGCCGCGTGTTCGTGCCTTACGGGCGACGGCTTTTTCATCACCGCCGATCCGTCGCTCGCCGCGGCGGCGGACGCGGAGGGCCTCGACCCGCTCGTGATAAAGGAGAGCCATATTTCCCTGCCCGGTTACGGGACGGGGTTCATCGGCGGCGCGTCGGGCGCCGTCGGGAAGCGCGTATTCTTTTTCGGCGACCTGTTCTCCCACCCGGACGGCGAGGCGATCGCGAAAAGAATCTCGGACGCCGGGTTTGAGTTTGTCTGTCTCTCGGGCGGCCCTCTCCTCGATTCGGGCGGGCTGAAAACGGTATAGAAAAGCGGGCGTTCTCGCGAACGCCCGCTCTTTTTTCTTTATCGCGGTTTTATCCCGCGCTCGATGTAATACGAGTTCGTGACGAAGAACCTGTTCGCTTCTCCTTCCGATATCGTGTCGTACGTATAGAACTTCGAGCCGTACTCGATCCCGTGCGATACGAGGTAGGACAGATATCTGTCGGTATACGGCATCTTGTAGGACGCGTAGAACGATTTGTTGAGGTTCGTGAAGAGCGTCCCGTCCGTTCCGCGAAGGATATAGCAGATCTTCGGATTGAGGACGTACGTGTTGCCGTAGGCGAGCCAGCCGCGCGGGTTGTTGTCCGACCCGACGTGCGCGCCCATGATCGAGCCCTCGCAGCACACGAGCGTGTTGTTCGTGTATACGCAGTCGACCATCTCGCCGTAATACCAGTTGTGGACGGCGAGACCCTCCGCCGCGGAATCGACCGTGCGCGGGTAGCCGTAGCCGATGTACGCGCCGATATTGCCGGTCACGCGGGCGCCTATGATCTTATTTTTGCCGAGACCGTCGGGGCCCTCGACCCTTTTCGTCGAGAACAGTTCGACGAGGTTCTGAGCCGTCGTGACGACGTTGTTCGTGAGGACGACGTTCTTCAGCTCGACGCCCTCTTCGTCGCCCGTAAACTGCGTGCCCATCGGGCCGTCCTCGACGTCGTGGATGTAGCAGTTGTCGACGGTGAGGCTGTCGCAGGCTCCGTATCCGCCTATGCCGGTGCCGACGGAGCCGACGCATCCTCCGCCGTAACCCGCCTCGCACCACGTGACGACCGATCTGTTCCCGATATCGGCGCAGATGTACGCGGAGTAAAGGAAGGCGAGATTGTCGTAGCGGGAATCGCCGGAAAGCCATCCGATATTGCAGTTCCGGCAGATCTCCGCGCTTTCGAAAACGTCGGAGGGGTTGCCCCACTTGCAGCGGATATAGAGCATGCCGGTGCTGAAATCGTGGATATATTCAAGATTGTTGCGCAGGGCGTCGCCCGGATCGTTTGCCGTTGTGCCGCCCGATATGAAGTACTCGTCGCAGTTGCCCTGTTCGTACATGGGTCTCGTGGTCTTGCCCTCGCCGAACGGCTCGTCCTTGTCGTTCGGGATCACGCGGACCGCCATATACTGCCCGTCGTTGAAGAGGATCTTGCCGATATCGCCGTCCTCGCGTGCGAAGTTCTCCTTTCCCTCCGGCACGAGCTTGTTGAGGTCGAGAACGTATACGTCATCCCACTCCGTGGGCTGCCAGTCTCCGCATCCTCCGCCGAGGTCGAACGTTCCCTTGAAGACGGGCTTCGGAGCCGACGGGTCGCCGTACGCGCTGTACGTCACTCCGTCCCTCGTCAGGAACGTGCTGATCGTGTGGTTATAATATCTGCAGGGATAGAAGACGCTGCCTCTCTCGAAGAAGACGAAATCGCCTTTCTTGACTTTGGAAAGGTACGTTCCGCTCTCCTCGCTTCCGACGTAGCGGAAGAGTCCGTCGCAGTCGGCGAGCGGCGTCTCGGGAGACAGCCCGTCGTTTTTGTTGTCGCCGTGGATCGAGCTGACGTACCAGACGGTCGCGCCCTCCGGCGCGTCCTCCGGAGTGAACGAGGAGGGACTTTCTTTTATCTCTTTGATCCTGTCGCGCATGAGGGCGAGATATCCGTCTACTTCCCCGTCGGTCAGTTTTTCCGCGGTCACGGATTCGTCCGGATGATAGTTTTTGAGATAATCGGCGTGCTCTTCGCCGCGGTACGCCAGAGCGGCGTCCTTCGTTTCAAAGAGCGCGATATATCTGACCCGGAAGAGGGTCCCGTCCGCCGCTCCGTCGAGCGGGCGGATCATTACGTGGACGTTGTCGCCGGCTTTATCGCCGAACGACGCTCCGAGCTCGGCGACGGCGGAGGCGGTATCGCATATCGCCGTTTTATATCCGTCATCCTCGGGCCCGCGTTCGAACTGCAGCGGTACAGTGCGGTAATTGCTCACCATAGCGTATCTGTTCGAGAGATAGCCGGGAAATATCTCTTCCGGCTCCGTGCCGGTATATTCGTAACAGATCTTGACGAACGGCGTCTTCGTGAGGTCCGCCGAGACGGACGTCGGTGAAAATCCGAACGTGCCGAGCGGTTCGTACGACTTGAGCGGGACAGACGTCTCGCCGAGGTCGCTCATATGCTCCGCGTCTTTGTACGTTTCGTCGGGATATACCGACAGATACGGGTATTCCGCGTCGAGGCAGAGGTCCTCTCCGAGCTTGCCCTGAAGGGCGAAGCCGCCCCAGTACAGATACCTCGCGCCGTATACCGCCATTCCGTCGGCATCGGGATCCGGGACGTACCCACACCACAGACGCGCGGTGATCTTCATTACGTTGTGAAGAAGCGTCGCCGCTTCGGCGCGCGTTATGTCGGCAGCTGGGTTGAAGCGTTTATAGTTGTCGCCGTTGAAGATACCGGCTTTTCTCAGGATCTCGACGTAGTCCGCAGCCCAATCCTCGATCTTTTCTTCATCGGAGAAATGCTCGGGGGACGTCGCGGAGTGACCGGGGATGCGCATTTTCACGTAATCGGTATATCTGACGAGCGTCGCGGCGACTTCCTGGCGCGTTATGTTGACGTCGGGCCTGAAAGTGCCGTCCGGATAGCCGAGAACGAGACCGGTTTTCGCCGCCCATCCGACGGATTCCGCGAACCAGTCGGCAGCCTTCACGTCGGGAAATCTGTCGGTGAACTCCGCCTTTTCTCCCGACATGCGGAAGAGGACCGTGACGAACATCGCGCGGGTCATCGGTGACTCCGGCTCGAATTTCGTCTTCGAGACGCCCATCATGAGATCGTTCTCCCACGCGAACTCGACCTCGGGGCGGTACCACTCGTTCGCCGGGACGTCGGTGAACGGGAACGCGGAGTCCGCGGAGCCGACCGACAGCGCGAGCGGGATCATCGCGGCGACGGTCAGTACAGCAAGAAACAGACAAAGAAGTTTTTTCATCGGGTTATCTCCTTTTCGTGGGTTACGGTTTAATGATAACATATAAACTGCAATATTACAACTCAAAAGGGGCTGCCGTTCAGGCAGCCCCCCGGTCTCAGTTCGGTCTTATTCCTCTTTCAACGTAATATCCCGTGGTTACGAAGTAGTGATTTGCCTCGCCCTCCGATATCGTGTCGAACGTGTAGAACTTCGAGCCGTAATCGATGCCGTTTGAAACGAGGTAGGAAAGATACCTGTCCGTGTACGGCATCTTGTACGCCGCATAGAACAGCCTGGTGAGGTTCGTGAACAGCGTGCCGTCCGATCCCGAGAGGATATAACAGATACGCGGGTTGAAAACGTACGTATTGTCGTGGACGAGCCATCCGCGCGGGTTGCAGTCGGCGGCGACGTTGCCAGCGATCACGGAGCCCTCGCAGCAGACGAGCGTGTTCTCCGAGAATATGCAGTCGATCATCTCGCCCCAGTACGCGTTCTGCAGGGCGTTGCCCTCCGCCGCCTGATTGACAGTACGCGGGTAGCCGTAGCCGATGTACGCGCCGTAGTTGCCGGTCACGCGCGCGCCGGTAATCTTGTTCAGGCCGAGCCCGTCGGGACCCTCCTCGCGGTTCGTGTGGAAGAGCTCGACGAGGTTCTGCGCCGTCGTCACCACGTTGTTCGTGAGGATAACGTTGTTGAGCGTGTTTTTACCCTCTTCGTCGTCTCCGGTGTGCTGCGTACCCATCGGGCCGTCGTCGATATCGTGGATGTAGCAGTGATCGATCTCCATCCGGTCGCAGTAGCCGAATCCGCCGATACCCGTGCCGACCGAACCGACGCATCCGCCGCCGAAGCCCGCCTCACAGTACGTCACGACCGAATTGTTGCCGATATCCGCGCAGATATACGAAGAGTACAGGAAGCAGAGATTGTCGTAGTGACCGCCGTCAGCCAGCCATCCGATGTTGCAGTTGCGGCAAACGTCGACCGATTCGAACACGTCGGCGGGATTGCCCCACTTGCAGCGCAGATAGACCTTGCCCGCGCTCCTGTCGTGGATATATTCGAGATTGTTCCGCAGCGCGTCGCCGGGGTCGTTTGCCGTCGTGCCGCCGGATATGAAGTACTCGTCGCAGTTGCCCTGCTCGTACATCAGCCGCGTCGTCTTTCCCTCGCCGAACGGCTCCGCGGCGACGTCTTCCTGTTCCGACTCTGCGCTCGGGAAAACTCTGACGCCGAGATACTGCCCGCCGTTGAAGACTATCTTTCCGACGTCGCCGTCGACTCCGGCGAAGTTCTCTTTGCCTTCCGGAAGAAGCGGGAGCAGATCGAGCACCCAGACGTCCTCCCACTCGGTGGGCTGCCAGTCGCCGCATCCGCCTCCGAAATCGTAGGAGCCCTTGAATACCGGTTTCGGCAGGGACGGATCGCCGTACGCGCCGTAGTACGAATCCTCCTGCGTGGTAAGCGTCACGATGGTGTGGTTGTAGTATCTCCAAGGATAGAAGACGCTGCCCCTCTCGAAGAAGACCCAGTCGCCTTTTTTGACTTTGGAAAGATACACGTAGTTATCTTCGTTACCCAGACGGCGGTAAAGGTCCGCCGGACTCGCAAAGGGCGTCTCGGGAGACAGCCCGTCGTTTTTCGGATCTCCGTGGATGGAGGAGACGTACCAAACGGTCGCGCCCTCCGGCGCGTCCTCGGGCATGAAGGAGGAGGGGCTCTCCTTTATCTCTTTAATCTTCTCGCGGATGAGCGCGAGATAACTCTCGACGGTCGCGTCGTCGACCTTCTCGGCTTCGACGTATTCGTCGAGATGATAGTTTTTGAGGAAGTCCGCGTGTTCTTCGCCCCTGTACGCTTCCGCCGCTTCCTTCGTCGCGAAGAGCGCGATATAACGGACGCGGAAGCCCGCGCCTTCCGCCGCGCCCTCGAACGGCTTGATCATTACGTGGACGTTGTCGTCCGTGTCTACGTCGAACGTGACGCCGAGCGCGCCGACCGCCTCGGCCGTGTCGCAGATCGCAGTCCTGTAACCGGCGTCGTCTTCGCCGCGCTCGAACGCGAGCGGCGCGGTCTCGTATGAGAAGTCGAAATGGATCCTGTTCGACAGATAGGCGGGGAAGAGAGTTTCCGGTTCCTCTCCCGTATATTCGTAGCAGATCTTAACGTACGGGGTCGCCTTCAGGTCCGCGAGCTGATTCGTCACGGAGAAGCCGAACGAGTCGAGCGGCTCGTACGATTTAAGCGGGATCGAGACCTCTTTGTTGTACGCTCTGTGATTCTGGTCGATATACGTGTCGTCGGGGTAGACGTCGAGATACGGGTACTCCGCGTCCTCGCGGAGATCCTCGCCGAGCTTGCCCTGCAGGATGAAACCGTTCCAGTACAGATACTTCGCGCCGTAGACGGACATATCGGCGTCCGGGTCGGGAACGTAACCGTTCCAAAGGTTCGCGGTGACCTTGAGAACGTTGTGCAGAAGCGTCGCCGCTTCCGCTCTCGTTATGTTCGCCGCGGGGTTGAATTTTTTCGCGTTGTCGCCGTTGAAGACGCCGGCGCGCCTCAGCGTATCGACGTAGTCCGCCGCCCAGTCCTCTATTTTTTCATCGTCCGCGAATTTGTCGGGAGACGACGCCGCGTGACCGGGAAGGCGCATTGCGACGTAATCGGTGTATCTGACGAGCGTCGCGGCGACCTCCTGACGCGTTATGTTGTTCTCCGGCTTGAACGTGCCGTCGGGATAACCGAGCACGAGGCCCGACTTCGCCGCCCATCCGACGTAAGGCGCGTACCACTCGTCGGCGGGTACGTCGGAAAAGCGGTCGGTGATCTCCGTCTCCTCTTTCGAGAGGCGGCAGAGGATAGTGACGAACATCGCGCGGGTCATCGGGGACTCCGGCTCGAATTTCGTTTTTGAGACGCCCTGCATCAGGCCGTTTTCCCAAGCGAACTCGACCTCGGGTCGGTACCACTCGTTCGCCGGGACGTCGGTGAACGGGAACGCGGAGTCCGCGGAGCCGACCGACAGCGCGAGCGGGATCATCGCGGCGACGGTCGCCGCCGCAAGAATCAGACACAAAAGTTTTTTCATAGGTTTTCTCCTTTGAGGGGATTACATTATAAT
>JAFWPR010000147.1 GCA_017545225.1 Clostridia bacterium | reverse complement strand
GGATCGCTCATATTATCAGATACGGCGACGCATACAATTCCAACGCTGTCCCGGACGGAATAACCGAAAGCGACATCCGAGAGATAAAAAAAGCCTCCGCTCTTTCTAAGGAAGAACTTGCCGATTATCTTGTCAGATTCAGCGTCGATACTGCTCCCGCACGGTCAGTATTGGGAATTACCTTCACCAACAAAGCAGCAGGTGAGATTAAATCCCGTATTTCCGGAATATTTGGAGAAGACAGCGAAGAAGCCGCTGATATCACGACCGGTACGTTCCATTCCGTTTGCTGCCGGTTCCTTAGAATTTACGGTGAGAAGATCGGCTACAACAGAAATTTCAGCATATGCGACACATCCGATTCAAAAAGTCTGATCACGGATTGTATGAACCGTCTGAACATCGATGAAAAATCTCTCTCTGTCAAAAGCGTACAAACGATAATCAGCCGCGCCAAAGACAAATTGCAAACTCCGGAGGATTTGCTTGCCGAAGCGGGCGGTGATTTCAAAATAAAAAAAGTCGCGGAAATATATGCGGCATACCAAAACCGTCTTGAGGAACAGAATCTTCTCGATTTCGACGATATTATAATGCAGACGGTAAGATTACTTACAGAACATGAAGACGTCAGAGAAAAGCTTCAGGAAAGATACCGTTACGTTTCCGTAGACGAGTATCAGGATACTAATTACGCGCAACTCAAATTAACACTGTTGCTTTCCGGTAAATACAAAAACATCATGGTCGTCGGGGACGACGATCAGAGCATTTATAAGTTCAGAGGCGCCGTAATTGAGAACATACTGAATTTCGATAAGAATTACACGGATACAAATATCATACGTTTAGAGGAAAACTATCGATCGACCAAAACGATCCTCGCCGCAGCAAACGGCATTATCTCGAACAACAAAGGCAGACTCGGAAAAACCCTATGGACTCAAAGCGAACAAGGAGATCCGATCTCAATAAAAAAGCTCCCCGACCAGGTCGACGAGGGTAAATTTATATGTAAAGTAATCAGCGACACTTCTGTCAAAGAATCTCTCTCTTTTAAGAATTTTGCCATCCTTTACAGGATGAATGCACAGTCACGCGCAATTGAACAGGCGCTCGCAAAATCCGCTATTCCCTACCGCGTTCTGGGAGGTTTACGGTTCTTCGACCGAATGGAAGTAAAGGACGTAGTTTCTTACCTCAACGTTATTAATAATCCTGTTGACGACGTAAGACTCAAAAGAATAGTAAATACGCCACGACGCGGAATCGGAGGAAAGTCCTACGAAGTCGCCTCCACTCTTGCAGCCGCGGAAGGATATTCAGTTCTTGAACTGATGAGAAACGCAAAAAAGTATAATGCGATATCCCCCGTCGCCGCTAAAGCGATGCAAGACTTTTGCTATCTTATCGATTCACTCAGAGAATACTCCTCTTCACATACTACCGCCGAAACGATTGCAAAAGTTATCGACGCAACGGGTTACGGCGAAATGATCGCGGATATTCCGGATAGAACTGAGCGCGAAGAAAGAACGTCAAACCTCGAAGAACTTATCAGTACCGCCGGACAGTATGATGAAGACGCAGAAGAACCGACTTTATCGGAATTTCTCGAAGAAGTCGCTCTCGTCTCCGACGTCGACAAATACGACGAGTCCGCCGACGCGGTCGTCTTGATGACGATCCACAGTGCAAAAGGACTTGAATTTCCCGTTGTGTTTCTTCCGGGAATGGAAGAAGGAGTCTTCCCGGGTTATCAGACAATAATGAATCCCGAAGAGATCGAGGAAGAACGAAGACTTGCTTACGTTGCTATCACACGAGCAAAAAAGAAAGTGTATATAACTCACGTCGGAAGTCGTATGATCAACGGTAAAACTCAAATGAACCCAATATCCCGCTTTGCGACCGAGATCCCGCAAGAGCTTACGGAAAGGACCGAGGATGAACAGTACGGTACTTTTACAAGAAACCGTTCTGCTTTCGTATCAACCGGAAGATCTATCGTTAATCCTTCATCCGCTTATACTTCGTCTCCACGCTATTCTCCTTTCACATCTCAACCGAAACCAAAACCCGCCGCCAAAAGTACGGAAAAGCTTGAGGTCGGAGACAGCGTTATCCACTCCATGTTCGGTAAAGGCGTTGTTTTATCGGCGAAAGAAATGGGCGGAGATATACTATACGAAGTTGTTTTCGAAAACCACGGAACGAAAAAACTTATGGGTACTTACGCTAAACTGAAAAAGGTTAACTGATCCTATGAAAGAATTCTCAACTTCGCTGAAGGAAAAGCTTAAAAACATTGATTATATCATTATCTCCTGCGCTTTTCTGCTTTCTCTTCTCAGCATACTGATCCTTTGGGGAGGCTCAGCACATTTTCAAGCCGGAACAAATAAAGTACTCGTTCAATCTATAGCAGCCGGGCTCGGTCTCGTTCTCGCTTTCCTTATCTCGACCGTAGATTACGACACAGTCATCGAAAAACTTGAAAAGTTCTTTTTCTTCTTTTCGATAGGTCTTCTTCTGTTGTGCGTCGTTATCAACAAGTTCGTCCCCTCAATTTCCGGAGCGACGGGCAACACCAATCTCAACTGGATCAAAATACCCGGAGTACCTTTTTATCTTCAGCCGGCTGAGTTTGTCAAGATTACTTTTATTATCACCTTTTCCAGACACATAGACAGGCTGAGCGGAAAAATCAACCATCCGCTCAGCGTCCTTAAACTGATGATCCACGCAGGAATCATCATCGGTATACTGGTGATAACGAAGGACATGGGCACAGTATTGATATATATCTTTATTATGGCGGCAATGCTCTTCGTCGGCGGTCTGTCGCTCTGGTATTTTGCCGCCGGCGCCGTCATTGCCGTGATTTTGTTCCCGTTCTTATGGGACCACATGACCGAATATCAACAACAGCGTATCTTTGCCGGATTCAATCCCGACACCGACCCGGAAAATTACGGATATCAGGCCCTGATGAGCAGAAAAGCGATCATTAATGGCGGATTCAGAGGCGCCGGGCTTTTCGGCGGTACCGTATACACTTCTCTTCCCGCTGCTCATTCCGACTTTCTGTTTGCCGTACTCGCCGAAAAGCTTGGTTTCTTCGGAACGTTTTCATACATTGCAATAATGACGTTGCTTATCGTCAGACTCCTTATCGTTTCAAGAAGGTCAAGAAAGAATTACGCTTCGATTATTTGCGTTGGCGTCGCTGCAATGCTCATAGCTCAGACTCTTGAGAATATCGGAATGTGTCTCGCAGCTCTTCCCGTTATTGGAATACCGCTCCCGTTCTTTTCATACGGGGGATCGTCTATGCTTGCTCTTTATATAGGTATCGGTCTTGTCGAAAGCATCTGCTCTCACAATAAGAAATACTATTTTGAAAGAGAACCTTCAACACAGTCGAAATAATAAAAAAACCGGGAGAGACAAACGGTCAGGTCGTTTGTTCTCCCGGTTGTATTTACAGAGAATATCTTCCTTCGATCGCTCTGCGGAGCGTGACTTCATCTGCATATTCGAGATCTCCGCCTATCGGAACTCCGTTCGCTATCCTCGTAACGTTGATCTCAAGCGGAGAAATCAGTTTATAAAGATACATTGCGGTCGCTTCGCCTTCAACAGTCGGGTTGGTCGCAATTATAACTTCAGAGACTTCTCCGTCTTTAAGACGCGTGAGAAGCTCTTTTATTTTCAACTTGTCGGGTGTTATTCCCTTCATGGGAGAGATCGCCCCATGAAGAACGTGATAGACACCGGAGAAATGGCCGGTGTTTTCTATCGCGACTACCGCGCGCGGATCTTCAACAACGCAAATCACTGAACGGTCTCTTTTAAGTGAGGAACAAACGGGACACACGTCGGAAGTCGAGATGTTCTGACAGACTCTGCAAAGCTTGATATCCTTTTTGACTGATTCGATTGCACGGGCGAACTCATTTACTTCTCCTTCAGTGAAGTTCAGCACGTTGAACGCGTAACGGAGCGCAGTTTTCTTTCCGACTCCGTCAAGCCGCCGGAACATATCGGCAAGCCTCTCAAGCGGTTCGATATGATCTGCCATATATCAGAACAACCCGGGCATATTCAAAGCGCCCGTAATCTTTCCCATCTCTTCGCTGTTCGTCGAATTGACCTTCTTTATTGCCTCGTTTACGCCTGCTGTGATCACGTCTGACAGCGTTTCAATGTCGTCCGGATCAACGATATCCGGAGATATATCGATCTTCTTAATCTCAAGGGTACCCGAAATAGTAATCTCGACTACTCCTCCGCCTGCTTTGACGGTATATTCGCGAGAGTCAAGATCCTCCTGAAGCGCAGCCATATCTTCCTGCATTTTCTGCGCCTGTTTAAGCATTCCCTGCATATTGGAAGGACCTTGTCCCATTCCTTTCGGAAGCCTTGCTTTCATTTCTTCTCCTCCTCAGTTATCTATAAAATCAGAAAACACGTCAATCTGATCACCCGATTTCTCATCGAGTAATATCTCTACTTCAGGGGGCGACTCGAAAAGACCCGAAATAACGGCCGACTGCTTTATCAAAGGCATAACGTCATTCCTTTTAAGCATTGAGGACGAAAAACCGTCGGCGACAGTAATAATCAGTTTCTTATTATCCTCGATCTTAAGTACTGCTTTTTGTAAGATCATTCCTACGGATGCGTTGGATTCTGCTATCTTTGAAATAAACTCTCCTGGATCTCCTATCTCCGAAGATACTGACTCCTCTGAATATTCTTCAGTTAAAGAGGACGTTTTTTCTGTTTCATCATGTGACGGTTCATGCTCTTGCACTTCAGGCCCATCATAATGATCGACAGTTTCCGGCACCTTCTCAGTTTCCAGAGGCACTGCAGCTCCGGCTTTCAGGAGTTTTATCTGATCTTCAAGACCGGCTAACCTGGCCAAAAGAGAATCGGATGACGATTCCAATTTTTTATCGCTCATTTTCAGCAGAGTGATCTCAGCGACGAAACGTTTTATCTGAGGCTGTCTTGTCATTTCCATTATGGCGTTTTCAAGCAACCCGCAATGATAAAGAAGTTCTTCCGGGGTAAACAGAGTAGACGATTCTTTAACTATCTTTTTTTCCGTATCGGTCAGTTCAAGATAAGAACTGTCGTCGGCGGAAAACCGCATGACCGTCATATCTCGCCAAAACCCGATCAGTTCACCGAAAAAAACCGAAAGATCTCCGGATGAGGAAACGACGTAATCTATTGCCGAAAACAGTCCGGCTGCATCAGAGTATTTTACCGACCTTGCAACGTCTGCGGAAAGATCTATCCCCGATATACCCAAAGCGTCCCTGACCCTTCCGGGGTCTATCTTCGAACCGCCGCCGGCGCAGAGTTCCATCAGATTAATGGCGTCTCTCATTCCGCCAGACGCCTGTTTCGCTATGATCTGAGCCGCGTCAGGATCAAGATCGATCTTTTCTTTCGACGCGATATCGGAAAGACGTGCAGATATTATATCAATAGGGATCCTTCTGAACTCGAATCTTTGACATCTTGAGACGACCGTCGCAGGCAACTTATGCTGTTCTGTCGTAGCGAGAATAAACATCACGTGCGCCGGGGGTTCCTCAAGCGTTTTAAGAAGCGCGTTGAAAGCGCCCGAGGAAAGCATATGGACCTCGTCGATAATATAGACTCTCTTCTTCAGAAGCGCGGGAGTATACGTAACTTCATCCTTGATATCGCGGATATAGTCGACGCCGGTATTGGATGCAGCGTCCATTTCGACTACGTCTGTCGCGGTTTCGGAATCGATCGCAAGACATGAAGAACACTTCCCGCACGGTTCGCCTTTCACAGGAAACTCGCAGTTGACAGCTTTTGCAAGGATCTTGGCGCAAGTCGTTTTACCGGTCCCTCTGGGTCCGCAAAACAAGTAAGCGTGAGAAAGCCTTCCCTCCTCGCTTTCCCGTTTCAGCACGGAGGTAACGTGATCCTGACCGTAAACGTCATCAAATGAGGACGGGCGGTATTTTCTGTACAACGCGAGATGTCCCATAAGCGCCTCCGTTTCGGGAACGATTTATTGCCCCACTCAATAAGACCATACACCTTCAAATCGAAACAGAACCTACACACGCCGACACGGGTCAGACTCAAAACAGGCTGCCTTGCGGCGCATCGACATGGCTGCTTAATGCTGCTTGGTTCCCCACCTGACATGGTTCACAGGTGCCGATCGCGCAAGACCCGTTTCTCAACGCCTGACGGCGTGCCGCAGACTGCACAAGCCTGCTCCTCAAAAAAGGGATCCACCCCTGCTGCAGCGGACTTCAGGTTCAGGGACCCGCTACCTCCCCGGCTGGTATGGCCTTATTGAAAGGGGCAATTCTATCGCAGAAATTATACCATAGCCAGCCGATTTTTGCAAGTTATATTTGGTATCGAAACTCGACAAAACGTCATATAATTTAATGTCGTGCAAACCACCTTAAAAAATATTGGAGGCTATATGATAATACATACCGTAAAACCCGGCCAGACAGTTACTATGATTGCAAGAGAGTATGGGGTCCCGGTCTCGAGGATCATAACGGACAATTTTCTTGAGGATCCCGGCAGGCTGACGGTAGGAGAAGACCTCGTAATCAGCTTCCCTTCCGTAACATATAACGTACAGGGAGGCGATACTCTCTCGGAAATCGCAGATAAATACGGTGTTACAATTAATTCACTATACAGAAACAACCCAACCCTTAACGGGTTACCTGCCGTCTTCCCCGGTCAGATTTTGACTGTCGTAGGTGAAGAACCTGTTTTTCAAACGCCGGTTTCGATCAACGGTTACGTTTATCCGTTCGTTGACAGAACGATACTTAGACGAACTCTTCCTTATCTTACGTACCTCTCGATATTCACGTACGGGATAAGGAACGACGGTTCTCTGATCTCTCCAAGCGGAAGCGATGAGGAACTGGTCGGTATTACGGGAGAATACGGAACCGTTCCTTTACTGATGCTCACTTCGCTGACAGACGAAGGAAAATTCTCAAACGAACTGGTCTCGCGTATTCTTAACGATACAGAACTCGGAGACATAGTGATCGAAAACATTGTCGAAATACTCGAGTCCCGTTCATATGGTGGAATAGACGTCGATTTCGAATACATCGGCGCAGAAGGCAAAAGCTCTTACGTAGATTTTCTGCGCCGCCTTTCCGAAAGACTTGACGGAAGATTTCTTCTCTTCGTTTCACTCGCTCCGAAAGTGAGTCCTGATCAACCAGGAATTCTCTACGAGGGCCATGATTATGAAGCGATCGGCAAGATAGCGGACAGAACGCTTGTCATGACTTACGAATGGGGGTATACTTTCGGCCCTCCGAATGCAGTCTCTCCTAAGCCCGAAGTGAAGAGAGTCCTTGATTACGCTGTCAGCGCTATATCGAACGATAAAATACTGTCCGGGATCCCGAATTACGGATACGACTGGCCGCTTCCATATGAAAGAGGTATTACGAAGGCGGAAACGCTCACTAACTCGGAAGCCGTTAAACTAGCATCGGATAAACGGGCAGAAATACTGTATGACGAAGTAAAAGAGGCGCCTTTCTACAACTACTATGACAGGCCGACCTCCTTCGACGACGCAGTTGAACACGTCGTTTGGTTTGAGAATGCACGGTCCTGCGACGCGCTTCTCCGTCTCATCCCGGAATACGGTCTGTCAGGAGCAGGCATCTGGAACGTAATGAACTATTTCCCTGCGCTGTGGTTAACGGCAAACTCACTTTTCAATATTCAGAAGAAAGAGTAAACAGAACGGGCCGGCGTGATCGCCGGTCCGTTCTGTTATTCAGTTCAACATTTCCTGTCC
The DNA here is from genome assembly GCA_017545225.1 of Clostridia bacterium. Lineage (GTDB taxonomy): Bacteria > Bacillota > Clostridia > Oscillospirales > CAG-272 > RUG11130. The sequence goes on along the minus strand of JAFWPR010000147.1, from coordinate 1,987 downwards.
GCCCGTTACCGGTACAGCCTGACCGGTCTCGTATTTCTGCTCGATGATATACTGAACGGCTCTGTTCAGATCCTCAGGCAGACATCCGCGCCCCAGCGGGACCTTTGATTCGTAGTATTTTTTCACGTCGGCGACAGTTTTCGCACCGGGGACTTTGCCGGCGTTAAGATACTGAACGAAAAGCCCTCTTACCGGATCGGACCACAGCGGGCCGTCAAGGAAGTTACCGGGACAAACGGCGTTGACCTTTATCCCGAAAGGAGCGAGTTCAAGCGCGAACGACTGAGTCAGACCCAAGCCGCCGAATTTACTTCCCGCATAAGCGAAATTCTTATTTGATCCCGTAAGCCCGGACTTGGAATTGATCTCGATGATATCTGCCATGTAAGAAGGATTCACGGCTCTCTGGGATTTCATAACAGCCGAAGCGTATTTTACGCACATAAAATAAGCAGTATAGTTGATCGAAGTTACGAGATCAAAATTCGATCTGGTCATCTCCTCGAGCGATCCCGCGCGAACGATACCCGCATTATTTACGAACACGTCCAGTCCGCCGTACGTGAGGACGGTCTCACGTATCATTTTTCTGACGCTTTCCTCGTCGGCGATGTTGACGGTCACAGGAACGGCGACGGCTCCTGTTGTTTCAGATATATTCGCAGCTGTCTTCGCAGCACCCTCGCTGTTGATATCGGCAATTGCAACGTTAGCGCCTTTCGATGCGAGGAAACGCGCAATACCTTCGCCGAACCCCTGCGCGCCGCCCGTAACGATCGCGATCTTTGAAGAAAAACAGTCGGAGGCACCGGATCTCAGGCTGACGCCCGAGCGGTATTTTTCAACTTCCCAATTTACTATGAAATCGGTCAGTTTTTTGCTCATGGGAAGAACGCCACCGAAGTTTTCGGCGTACGTTACGACCGTCATCGCGTCAAACATAAGATCCGAAGCGGTATTTGCCTCTTTGAACGTACTGCCAATGGCAAACATTCCGATATTCTCGGCAAACACGATCTTCGGTAAATATCCGTGCGAATACTTGAATTCATTGAAACGGGCAATAATTTCCGAGACGCCGAAATCGCTGATAAACAGAGGCTCTGCTTTGCAGTAAACAATGTGGTCCGGGGTGAGCGGTCTTTTGATATTTTTGAAACCTTCACGGGATGAGAATCTGATTATCTGTTTGTTGGTTTTGAAAACAACTCTCGCATTACCGTCCCTGTCGTACAGCATCCTGAGAACAGGTGCGATTGACGCGGCGGTATCGGGATCCGTTTCTTTGTCAGAGAAATCAGGTTTGACTTTGATCTCCGACTTTATCGTTCTGATCACACGCTTGACGAGTGCGTCAAGTTTTTTTGCCGTGGAAGCTGCAAAGAATACTCCGTGATTCTGGTGGAAAACAAGATCGGCGTCTTTGCCTGTCGCTTTTTTGAACTTCAAAAGCGCTTTTCTGAAAGCGGACGCCATAACGTATCCGGGTTCACATGCGTCAAGCCAGATCGAATCCGGGAAAAGTCTCTTTATCGTTTCCTTGCCGTTTTTTGCGCAAAGAACTCCGTTGACAACTGAAGGATGAACGTGAAGAACGAACGATTGAGGAAACAGGTCGTGGAAAAGAGTTTCGACAGACGGACGTTTATTCTCTTCTCCTGAGCCTCTTGCATTCATCAGTGATGCGAGGACCTCGGCTTCTCTCTTGTCGGGATCAGACGAATACTCGACCCGCCAGATTTCCGAAAGTCGTTCCCTGTCCATTCTGACGAAGCCGTCTTTGGTAATGGACGATAACGCGGTACCGCTTCCTTTGACCCAAAGTTCGTCCGCAGTTTTGAACGAAGTATTTCCGCCTCCCGCAAGAACAAAAGACGGATCGGAACCGTAACGGTTCGATAATTCGACCAGTTCATCTAAATACGTCATAAATGCCTCCGTTTTATCTGATGCCGCCTATCACGGCGTATTGGTTTATTCGTTCCGC
>JAFWPR010000146.1 GCA_017545225.1 Clostridia bacterium | reverse complement strand
GCACTGCCTTGCCGGGACAAAAATCATCTCCGGCAAAACTCTTCGACCCGGAGCGGATGATTATACGAGCAGATTTTCGCGCCGAGGACGCCGCCTTATAGACATAAGGCAAGGACGAGAAACGAAAATATGCCGTATAGGCGCCACTCCGGGCGGGTTCGGGTAACTCCTGTTACCCTATCCCGGCGATCCAGCGGTATATCTCCTGGCCGCCGTCGATAAAGCTGAAGTCCGTCATCGGATAACGGTAGGACAGCTCTTCTTCAAGCTTTTCGTTGAGTTCTTCGTCGCGCTCTTTCCCGCAGAATATCACGCAAGTCTCGCGGTCCTCCATCCCCTCGACGAGGCCGAAGGCGTAGACCATCGCTCCGACCGGATCGTCCGCGACGCACGCGAGGTCGCCGTTTTTCAGGACGATCTGCTCGCCCTTCCTGCAGCTGATCTCGTGATATCTGTAATCTCTCGACGCGGTCGTCTCACAGAGCGTCACGACGTCGGCTATACCGCGCTTCATCCCGGCTATGCGGCGCTCGACGTCGTCGCTGTCCTGAATGTCCATCGCGAGCGCGAAATACCCGTCCGCGAAACTCTCGGTAGGCAGAACGGTGACGTTTTTACCCTTTGAAAGCTTCGCCGCCTGCTGGGCGGCGCGGATGACGTTTTTGTTGTTCGGGAGGATGACGATAGCGTCGGCGTTCAGTTTTTCGATGGCGTCGACGAATTCCTTGGACGAGGTGTTCATTTTGTCCCCGCCGTCGATCACGCAGTCGGAGCCGAGGTCGGAGAACAGCTTTTTCAGCCCTTCTCCGCTCACGACCGAGATAACGGAGAGCGGTTTGTGAGGCGTCTCGGCCGTCTCCTTGTCGTGCTCGTTGTGCTGGATCTGCATATTCTCGAGCTTGAAGGTGAGGAATTCGCCGTATTTCTGCGAGATGTGGATGATCGGAGCGGGAGTTTTCGTATGGATATGGACTTTTACTCTCATTCCGTCCTGAACGCAGACGATGCTCTCACCGCGCTTTTTAAGAGACGTTATATAACTCTGTAATTTGAACGTGTCGGAATAGTTCCCGCCGCGCATGAGCTGAAGGATGAATTCCATACAGTATCCGTCGGTGAACTCGCTGTTCTCGTCGAAAAGCGAATAGTCGACGGCTTTTTTTTCGGGCGACGCCTCGATCTTACGGCCGGGGTCGATATAGTCCCCGGTCAGATACTTGAGCATTCCCTCGAAGATAAGGATAAAACCGTATGCGCCGCTGTCGACGACTCCCGCGTCCTTGAGAACGGACAGCATATCCGGGGTGAACGTCAGCGTTTTTTTCATCTCCGCCACGTACATAGCGAGCAGAGAGTCGATCGTCGTCGATCTTCCTATCTGCGAGCGTATGTGCTCGATCCCTTCCCTTGAGACGGAGAGGATCGTCCCCTCGACGGGGTTGATGACGGCTCGGTACGCGATGCGGTAGCCGCGGATGAGACCGTTTCGCAGCTCTCCGGGACCGAGAACGGCGCAGCGCGAGAGTTCCTGATAAAAACCCTTGAAAAACTGGGAGAGGATAACGCCCGAATTGCCCCTCGCGCCGAGGAGCATCCCGTCGGAGAGCGAGCCGAGATATTCGCCCGCGTGATCGCTGACCGACGCGTTTTCAAGAGCGTGAGCGAGCGTCATTCTCATATTCGTTCCCGTGTCGCCGTCCGGGACGGGGAATACGTTGAGTCTGTTCAGCTCCTCCTCGTTCCTCGCGAGATTCGCGAGGCCGTTTCTGAGCATCCCGTCGAGATTTACGCCGTTGATCTTTCTTGTTGCCATTTAATGAGGATCCTTTTCAGATGATTATTTGTCCTTCTTTTCCTTGCCCATTCCGCGGACGGTCCCCGGCAGGATGAACGTCATCGCGAACGAGACGAGCATCGCCGCGGCGCAGATAAGCGTCATATAGACGATCGCGCTCTGTCCCTCGCCCGAACCCTTCAGCCCGGTGAGCACGGGACCGGTCGCGATCCCCGCGGCGACGGCGGAGAAGAGCCCTTGTACCGCGAAGTACATCGCGGAATTTGACTGTCCCGTTCTCGCTTCCTCGTCGGCGGCGAGCTGTGACGGAACGGAATACGACACCGCGAACAGCGAACCGATCGAGAGCGACGAGATCAGACCCACGACGACCGCCAGGACCGTCTTCGCCGTCCCTCCGGCGAGATTCGCGACGCCGTACATAGCCGTCATTCCGAACGCGTACGTAAGCAGCGTGTAGCGGAACGCGATCGCAAAACCGTATTTTTTCAGTATCTTATTATAGATGAGCAGAGTGAACGGGACGGGCGCGAACGAGCAAGCCATCACTATCATCATACTCATTCCGGTCTTTGAGAAATACTCGTTGATACCGCCGAGGAAGAGCTGGACGCCGAACGTCATGATCGAGTAGACGAACATCCAGATGATGAAATCGCGGTTCCTGAACGTGTAGCCGAGCGACTTGACGAGGCTGATCTTCGGGCTGACCTCGACGCCCGAGGCGTCTTTCCTCAGGTCCTTTTCCTTTATCATGAAGATCGGGATCAGCATAAGCAGCGACAGCGGGAGAACGATCATCGCGACGACGCGGATGTTGAGCCCCTTAAGGAGCGCCGCGACGAGAACGTAACCGATGATGAAGTAGAAAATGTCGAACACCGACTTGGCGTTGGAGACGAGGTTCCTGTCGCGCTCGTTCTCGAGAAATTCGGTGAACGTCGCGTAATAGGAGACCATCGTAAGGGTGTACGTCGTGTAGAACAGACACAGTATCACGCCGTAGTATACGGTGTTCAGAACGGTCATCTGACCGTGGATCGGCGTCACGAGCGTGAACATCGTGTAGAAGAATATCACGCCGACAAGACCGATCAGGATCGCGGGTCTTCTTCTGCCGAAGCGTGTGCGAAGATTGTCGGAGATCGAAGCCATCGGCACGTCGATGACGCCGTCGATTATCTTCGCAATCAGCGCCATGATCGCCCATAGGCCGAACGCTCCGGGAATAACGAGGTTGGTCTGCTCGAACGTCTGATACGGGATCGCCGCCTCGCCGAAACCGCCCGTCAGGAGAGCGGAACAGAGGTACGACGCCATCATCGTGTTGAGCAGATTGACGCCCATTCCGGACGCGGCGTAGAGGATTATTTTTCCTCTTCCCGTGATCTTGTTCATCTTTTATTCTCCTTTACTCAGAAAGTTCTCGATGATTGCTTTCTCCTCGGAGAGGTCGGACGAGATCGGTTTGCCGACGTAGTAAGCCGCCATGAGGCCGGGACCGATATTGATCCCGCACGACGGGAACACGTCGTTGATAAATATCGCTTTCGGGTGGAACTTTTCTTCGATCAGACGGCGGTATTCCTCCGCCTGAGGCATACGGTTCGTCTGTGCGATGAAGAAGATCTGCCCCTCGGGGTCCTCGACCGTCTTTTCGATATAGTCGAGCAGCGCGGCGTACGCCGCTTTCGTGCCCTTCGCTTTGCCGATGACGGTCGTCAGACCGTTGTAATCGAATTCTCCTATCGGCTTGACTCCGGCGAGAGTGCCGAAGAACGCCTTGGCGTGGGTGAGTCTGCCCTTCTTGGCGACGAACGAGAGGTCGTCGAGCCATCCGGCCTGGTGGAAGCGGTTCTTGTTGCTTTCAAGATATTCCGCGACTTCGGAAAGCGTCTTGCCCTCTTCCCTCAGCATCGCGGCGTAAACGACCATAAGACCGAAACCGGGGCCGAAGCGAAGCGTGTCGACGACGCAGATCTCGGCGTCCGGATATTTTTCAAGGACGGAGTCCCTCGCGGTCACGGCGAAGCCGTACGCGCCGCTGATGCCGCTCGAGATCGTCATTACGAGCAGCGGCGTGCCGTCCTTGACGACCTCCTCCATCGCGTCTTCGAATTCGCGCGAATTAGGCGGGGAGGTCGAAAAGCCGCCGGGATCTTTTTTGAGAGAGGCGTAAAACTCCTCTTTGGCGATATCTTTCCATTCGACGAACGCGGGCATTTCCGTGTCGCCCGGAAATTTAAGATGGCCCGGAAGAAGACGAATGTTGTACTTCTCCGTAAATTCGCGGCCGAGGTCGCAGGTCATATCAGCGAGAATTTCAAATTTTTTCATATCAAGCCTCCGCTCAAAGATTTTTGTTTATAAATGAGAACATTGCGTCTTTTGCCCGTTCCCCGCCCGCGGGGAAGGCGACGGTGTGGGCGGCGCCTTCCGTCAGGAAGATATCCTTTGCGGCGGCGCACGCCTCGTAATTTCTTATGCTCTGTTCGACCGGAACGGTCGCGTCCGCAGTTCCGTGGATGAAAAACACGGGAACGCGCGTCTTTGTCAGCGTTTCGGTCGAGCTCTTTTTTATGTCTATGCCGAGGGAGATCTTCGCCGCGAGGCGGATCCAGAACATCATGAGCCGCCACGGCAGTTTTCTTCTCTTGCACTCGCAGATCAGCTGCTCGTAAGGCGACGCGAATCCGCAGTCGACGACGAGCGTGCGGACGGTTTCGGGATCGAACCGATCCGCGGCGAGCGTAAGCGCGGACGCTCCCATCGAAAGACCGTACAAAACGATCTTGTCGGCTCCGCGCGACACGGCGTATTCGCACCACTTCACGGCGTCGCCGCCCTCGAGCACTCCGAGCGTCGAGCGGTTCCCGCCGCTTCTGGCGTGAGCGCGCTGATCGACGAGGATAAGATTGAATCCCTCTTCCCAGAACATTTTTCCCTGAATCGGGAAATTCACTCCGGCGTCGGAGTGGTACCCGTGCAGAAAGATCGCCGTGCGGTCCGATCCGCGGTCGACGTAGTCGGCGGCGAGAGTGAGCCCGTCGGACGACTTTATCTCGACTTCTTCGGGGTCCTTCGCCGCAATGAAGTCCCGCCCTTCGATCATCGCGGGGATGAACGGTGTGTATCGACTGTCGGCTTTCGATACGTCGTCGAGCTTGACCGACGTCATCCGAGAAAAAATGAAATGGAAGGCGACGATCGACGGCCCGACTATGAAAACAATATAAAGCAAGATCAGCGCAGCGGCTGCAATTACGAACGGCATAAACGACTCCGTCAGGTTGTTTCAGTTTATTTTTTTAGGGGTTGCGAGGCGGACGGCGTCCCCTCTGACAGTGAAAACGCGAACCGCTCCGACAGCGTCGGCGCTGACCGACAGGACCGTTTCATCCTCGTCCCCGACGAGATAAGATACGGCGTCAGTCTCGGTCGCGTCGAGCGACGCGGGATCGAAATTCCCCCTCGCGCGGCGCTTGAACTCCGCCTCTTTTTTCGTCCAGCAGGACAGAAAAGGCAGCGGCCCGTCGGGATATGCGGCTCTCTCGTTTTCGGTGAAAAAGCGTTCGCGCAGTTTATCCGTGCGCTCCGCGGCTTTCTTTTTTTCAAAATTCGGGACCGATTCGATATCGACGCCGACGGAGCCGCCCGAGACGGCGACGGCGACGGCCCCCCCGGCGTGCGAGAGGGAAAAATCAAATCCCTCGGCGCACCATCTGCCCCAGCGCGTTTTTTTGAATACGGTCTTTTCGAAATCGACGGCGAGCGATCTTTTCGCTGCGAGCGCGAGGAGCGCCCAGTCGGCGTATTTCGCCGCTCGCAGAGCGTCGTTCCCGCACTCTTTGATCTCGCGGTCGCGTTCCGGCGGATAAACCGAGCCGCCCCGGGCGAATTCACCGATCTCCGCGATATAAACGTCGCATATCGGGCGGGACAGCCAGCGCCTTCGAGCTTCCTCCTCGACCGTGCACCGCGCGACCCCGAAAACGCACTCGTTGACGAAGTGCTCGCAGTTGTTGTGGATGATGTTGTAGCCCGTCTCGCCTATCCGCGAGCGGGCGATCTCGACGATCTTCGCGGGCGTCCTCTTTTTTCTCCTCTCGGAGAACGAGAAGACGGCTTTTTCGATGATCGAGCCGCACGAGAACGTGTCGGCGTCCGTCGCGACGACGGCGAGTCTTTCCGGACGGTCCCGATACTCGGGAACGGGCGGCAGACCGAACGCGATGATCTCATCCTCCGAGACGAAGATCCCGTAGTGATAGACCGAGCCGATCCTGACCCTCACCGTGTCGCCGAACGAGCAGTCGGCGGGCAGCCACTTCATTTGAGTTTCTCCTCGATGTAGTCCACGACGTCCGAGAGCAGGACGAAGTCGGACGCGCCGACGTCGTCGAATCTGATCCCGAACTCCTCCTCGATCGCAATGACCATATAGAGCATGCTGACGGAGGAAAGGCCGAGGTCGGTGGCGAGATTGCTGTCCTCCGAGAGATCGGGGACGGTCCCGTCGCCCGCGGCGGCGAGGATCTCGCGAAGTTTTTCGATTATTTCTTCTCTTTTCATTGGAATTTCCTGTATCTCACTATCTTCATTGCGGGCGTCCGTTCGAAATCGGCGTCGCGCACGGTGATGCGGCTGACGCGGAAGTGAGACGGGAGCGTCGCGTTTTTCTTTTCGAGTTCGGACACGATATATTTCTTCTTCTCTTCGGGCTCCATACCGGCGAGTTCCGTCGCACGGGGCACTACCTCAAGCGCGAGGATACGCGCGCCGAGTTCGTTCTCGTCCTCGAACACCTGAGAGTCCTGAATGAAGTCGAATTCGTTGAAATACGCCTCGACTTCGGCGGGAGACACGTTCTCGCCGCTCGGCAGAACGATGATCTCCTTGATACGTCCGGTGATGTAAAGATAACCCTCGTCGTCCATCCGGACGAGGTCTCCGGTACGGAAAAAATCACCGTCGTAGGCGTCCGGCTCGTCGACTCCGACGTAGCCGTCCATCATATTCTTGCCGCGGAGCAGAAGTTCGCCGTTCTCGGCGATCCTGAACTCCTGATGCGGGAACGGAATACCGACCGATTCGGGCTTCGCCACGCTTTCCGGGTTGCCCGAGACGAGGTTCGCCGACTCGGTGAGCCCGTATCCCGCGAGCAGCTTGATACCGAGGCGGTCGTATTCGCCTATAAGGAACGGCGAGACGGGAGCCGCGCCGCAGATGATCGTCTTGAGATCGTCCCCGAGCATATTCTTCCCGAACTTCTTGGAGAGCGTCAGCGCCATCTCCGCAAGCGCCGGGACCATTACCATGATCGTCGGACGGAAGACGGCGATATCCCGGAACATATCTTTGTTGTTGCGGCAGACGAAGAGCGTACTGCCGGTATAAAGCGAGGTCATGAGGTTTCGAACGAGTCCGAATACGTGAGTCAGCGGCAGGATCAGCAGATACTTCTGATAAAAAACGTCGCGGTAGCCGTAGCATCCGTTCACGGTACCCTGCATGACGGCGCGGTGCGAGAGCAGAGCGCCCTTGCTCCGTCCGGTCGTGCCGCCCGTGAAGACGATCGCGCACGGGTCGCTCTCTTCACATTTTACCGCGGGCGTCTTCCCGTCCGACAGAGCGTCCGAGGGGATCAGGGGCAGATCGGGTCTTTTCGCCTTGACGACCGCGAGTTTCTCCTCTAATGCGGGAGAATAAACGAGAGCGGACAGCCCGCACATCATCGAGCATCCGAAAACGGTCGGCGCGTCGAGCTGAGGCGGAAGAGCCGCGGCGACGTGACCCGCCGTCACGACGGCGACGAACGCACGGATCCAGTCGTAGCCGTTCGGCGCGTATATGCCGACGCGCGAGTGAGGCGGCAGGGAAGAGAGCAGCGTGCGGAATCCCGCCGCGTCTTCCTCAAGCTTCGCGAACGTGTACTCTGCCCCGTCGTCGGATATTGCGACCTTGTCGGGGAACTCGGAGAGACAGACGTCCCACATTTCCGTCACCGAACCGTACTCGCGGATGCGGTCGAACTGCTCCTTGTCCGTGTATTTTTCAAAAAGGTTTCTCGTTTCAAAAAGCATTTTCATGGTAGGATCCCCCTTTATGCCAATTCTTTCAGTTGTTCTTCTTTGTCCCGCACTGCGCGGGCTATCTCTTCGATCTGCGCGAACGTCGGCCGCTCGCCGTAAAGAGCCGTAACGTCGACCGGCTCCCCGATGACGAAACGCGCGCGCTCGTAAAAGTGTTTACGCGGTTTTATGTATACGGGAACGACGGGAGCCTTCGCCTGAAGCGCCATGAGCACGAGCCCCGGCTTGAAATCCTCGAGGTCGCCGGTACGCTCGCCGTTGACGTGTCCCTCCGGGAACATGCTGACGAGGTATCCGCCCTTCATCGCGTCCGTTATCGCGCGCAGCGATGAGATGTTGAAATTCGCTCTGTCGATCGGTATGCACAGAAACGACCGGAACCAGAACCGCGCCTTCGACTCGAAGAATTCCTTGCCGCAGACGAAGCGGTGGCGCCTGTACCATATCGCGATCATGAGGAACAGCGGATCGAAAAACCCGTAGTGATTCGAAACGACGAGCGCTCTGCCGCGGATCCGCTTTTTCGCCTCCTCTGATTCGTAGATCCACTTCGGTCGGAAGATCAGAAGCCCCGGCAGAGACGCCGTTACCTTGACGAAATCGTATATGAAATATTTCGGGGAAAACAGTTTAGCTTTTTCCTTTTTCTCCCTCTTCATAAAGCTTTTTCTCCAGTTCGATGATGCGCTCTCTCAGTTTTGCGGACACGTTTTTCAGATCTTCCTTTTCACCGAGGTCGGGATCGGACAGATCGCGGACGTTTATCGGCTCGCCTATCATGACGCGCGCGCGCTTTTTACTGAAATACGAGCCGTTCGTCACGACCGGTATCACAGGCGCGTCGGAGCGAAGCGCGATATACGCGGCGCTCGTCTTGAACTCCAGAGGTCTTTCCTCGCCCGGTTTCGGGATGCGGCTCTCGGGAAAGATCCCGACGACGCCTCCCCCCCGCAGGACATCTTCGGATTTCGTCACGAATCCGAAATCAAACCCGTCGCGG
>JAFWPR010000145.1 GCA_017545225.1 Clostridia bacterium | reverse complement strand
TGAGATGATGATCGAAACGCTGAACGATATAATAGGAAAGCGCGAGGACGCGCAGACGAGTACTGAACTTAAACAGATAATATGCGAAGAAGAATCAGTTCTCGGCGCTTACGACGTTACGCTTTTCAATTACGGACCGAATAAGAATTACGGCTCCGTACATATCGAACTCCCTGATACGCTGACAGTTGACGACGTTGACAGGATCACGCGCAGGATCCAGACTGACGTTTATCACAAAACCGGGATTATTCTGACGGGCATCGGCGTCTATTCCTTCAATACGTCCGACGACGCGGCGTCGAAGATCAGAAACGAAGTGCAGAAAACGGTCATGTCTCACGACTGGGCTTTGCAGATGCACGGCTTTTACGCCGATACGGAGAAGAAGACTCTTCGCTTCGACGTGGTGCTCAGTTTCGATATCGACAGGAAGGTTGCGATAAGCACGCTGTACGAAGAGATCTGCGCGCATTTTCCGGATTATGAGGTCACGATAATCCCCGACGTGGATATGACGGACTGATATTGAACTGATAATGAAATAAATATCACACCGGCAAAGCCGGTGGCAGACTGCAGACTTTGTCTACAGTCTGATACGGCTTTCGCCGCATGATATATTGCCTCTGCGAGTCAATATGAGATAATATCCGTTCCTCAATACGCCGCAGGCGTATATCATCCTTTTTGGATAGCTAGCCTCTCGGCGAGAAATCCAAAAAGGATATCATACCGAAGGTATATCACCCGTTCCGATAAGGAACGGATATCATTGCAAAAGGCAAGTCTTTTGACTTGCCTTTTGCATGGTCGGAGTGACTGGATTTGAACCAGCGGCCTCTTGGTCCCGAACCAAGCGCTCTACCGAACTGAGCCACACCCCGATAATATTTTTTTTGTTTTTTCGCTATACGGGACCAAGGTCCCGAACCAAGCTTACACTTGAAACATAGTCGCGCTTCTCCCTGCCGGTCGTATCGCTCCTTGTTTCTGCGCCTCGGTCGGGCTCGCTCTCTCCGCTTCAAGCGGCGCTCGCCCTCCGAGCTACCGAACTGAGCCACACCCCGAAACGGTCGGTTTTCAGTCGACTTTGATATTCTATCACACTCTTCAGGCTATGTCAAGAGAAAAAGAACTAAAAAATCGGTCCCCCGCGTTTTGTCAAACGCGGAGGACCGTTTGCCGTTTTACCGGCCCGTATCAGTTATAATTCGTATATCCGAGGGCGTGGACCGAAAAGCCGTAATTATACTTCATGTAAGAATTCAGCATTTCAAGCGCGCCCTTGACCGACGCTGCGGCGTGTGACTTGAACGCCTCTATATCCTCGCTGTCGTACACGTAGTAAATATCCGAGAAAGTCAGTTTCGACGTGTTCTTCGTGATCGAGGACAGCTTGATATTGTAATTCCCGATGATCCCGTACTGACCGCTGTCGTTCGTAAGATAATCGACGTACCTAAGCGTGTCTTTATCCTCTAAGGTCATCTGGAAAACGACGGCATAGGTCGAATCACCGACCGCGCTTTCATAAACGAGTTGATCGTCCGTACTGATCCAGAGCCCGAAATATGACGAATCGTCCTCGTAAAACACCATTTCTCCGTCGTATTTATTGACTATATCGTTTCTGAGGCACGAGATCAGCACCGCTCTGTTGTTCCTTCCGCAGCGCTCGCACTTCGGCGTATCCGTATGTCCGAGCGCAGCCCCGTCCGTCGCTCCGCAGCGGGAGCACGTTTTCGGCGCCGTGCAGGTCGCGGCTTTCCAGGTATGACCGAGTTTTTCTATCGGCTCGTCGAGCCATTTTTCACACCGCGAGCAGAAGAAATGAAGCGTTCCGTTTTCGGTGCAGGTCGCCGCTTTCGCCGTTGACTGATTCGTCTTTGCGTGGCCGAGCGGGGAGACCGCGACGCGCTTCTCGATACCGCAGTCGGCGCACTTGTAGACGGTCTCGCCTCTTTCCGTGCAGGTGGGCTCGGAGATCTTCGTTCCCTCATCCCACGCGTGGATGAAGAGAGGATTTGAGCAGTAGCGCATCAGGACGGTGGCGACCTCCGCTCTCGTCGCGTTGTCGCCGGGCGCGAGGACCGTCTTTCCCCACGCGTCCTTCGTCCCGCTGATGACGCCGACGGCTATCGACCATTCCATGCCCTGTTTCGCCCAGTCGGACACCTTCGACCCGTCCGGGAACTTCGAGGCGCTTTGTGCGGCGGAGACGTCGCATCCCATATACTGCGTGTAGCGGTACATGAACGTCGTGAGCTGTTCTCTCGTCACGTTTCCGTCGGGATCGAACTGAGTGGCCGAGACGCCTGCGGCGATGCCGTTTTCACGCGCCCAGCTCACCGCGTCCGTATACCACTCGCCCGCGGGGATATCACGGAATCTGTTCGCGTATCCCATGGGCGATCCCTCGTATCTCCAAAGGACGGTGACGAGCATCGCGCGGCTCATTTTCGTGTCCGGCTCGAACTTCGTCGCCGATGTCCCGTTCATGAGCCCGTGATTGTATACGTAGTCCACGGACGCTTTGAACCACGAATCGTTTTTGACGTCAACGAAAACGTCCGCGCTCGACACGCCGTCCGCCGAGACCGACGCCCCGCAGATAAATAGCGAGAACGCCATAACGAGCGCAAGCGCTGAACCGATGATTCTTTTTCCTGTTTTCATGAGAAGTCCTTTCTTCCCGGGACGTTCCGGGCAAACAAATCAGTCTCTATAAGTATACAGTCTCGTATCAGAAGCGTCAAGTTATTGTGAAAAACGGAACGATTCCGAGAGAAACAGCGTTCTTTCAAAGCGCCGGGGACGAAGTCTTACATATAATAAATCCCATGGCTTTCCCGGATTAGCCGCGTGAGAGAGAAAAATTTTTGACGGAGCGTAAGAAGACGGCGTAAGCCACCCCGGTTGTCGAAAAATCATTGCTTCATTTCACGTGATCCGCGAGCGGCAGATCCGCCCCGATCCGGTGATATCACGCTTTAGCCTTAATTTCCTCCGCGCACTTTTTCAGGTCCGCATCAAACCCGTATTCGTTGCTCACAACGAAATCGGCTTTTTCCTTTTGCGGGATGCAGTATTCCTTTTCCCTGTATCTTGCGCACTTGAGGTAATACTCCCCGATCTCTTCAACGGAGAGTCCCATAAGCTTCACGTTCCGGGCGATGCGCCTGAAAAGGCACGTTTCAACCGACGCGTCCGTGTAAACGACGTAATCGAGCAGGTCGCGGAGTTCCTGACAGGTCAGAATGATGCACCCCTCGACGATGAGTAATCCCGCCTCTTTTTTCTTTTCTTCGACCGCTCTCACGAGGGCGGGGTAGTCGACTGAATCCGGGTTGTTCCAGTCCGGATATTCCTTCCCGTCCACGGGCGATATCATCGTCGGCATCTCGCTTTTGAAAAAGCGGTCCGAAGAGAGAACTTCGCATCCGAGCATTCCGGCGAGTTTTTCGGCGATTGTCGATTTGCCGGACCCGGACGGCCCGCATATACCGATGACAAACGACTTCATAAAACATCCTTTCCCGGGTTTTACCGGATACGTCATATAGTCATTTTAATATCATCAATCAGTAATTGTTTAATTTCTTTCAAATGTTCTGATATGCTTTCATAATTATTTTGTTTTACTGCTTTTTGAAGGTTGTCATTGTCATCGGTGTCATCCATGATTCTACCTCTGTCGAATGCGTTTATTATGGAGTATAGATCGGGAATCAGACTTTTTTCTTCATCAGTAAATCGCCGAACGCTGTTATATCCGGAAATAAAACTCAAAAACAATTTATCGGACAATTCTGAAGTCAGCGGCTCATTGTAATCCATCAGGTGTGACACGAACCACCCTTGCATTATCGCATCACCGAAAAGAATACAGTCTCCGCAACAGTTAAAATCAAATATCCCTATCTCTCCTCGGGAAGTCAAAAAGGAATTACAGTCACTCAAATCTCCCTGTACTGCGTAACTGTTTCTTTTACTTATGGGTTCGAGTCTCTTTTTTTTAATGCGGTAAGAAGCGACTATTTCATCAAAATCGTTGAAAAATACCACCGGCAAGGTCTGTTTTATTTTTGAAAATTCTTCAAAAGAAAACAAATCATTATCAGTAAACGGATTCAAGGGCGTCTTGTTTGGAACATGGCATTCGTATTTTTCCGATACATTATGTATTTTCGCAAGTAATTGACCCTGTAGAAATGAAATGCTGTCATTTACCGTTTTAATTTCATTTTTCGCAAAGTCTTCAACTGTTACGGAAAGATCATATCCTTTTATCATGATCCTTTGAACGAAACCACTCCCGGTTTTATAATACTTTGGAGTAATGATATTGTTGGTTCTTAACAAATCGGAAAACTCTGTTTGCTTTTCGATAATATCAGGTTTGTTTCTGGTTGTACACCCTCCGCGAAACTTAATAACTATTGGCTCGCGATCAAGAAAACTCACTTTATAAAACAATTTGAATTCTTTGCTGTCTTGTTTATCAACATCGCAGATAAGTCTTAACAATTCTGAGGTTTCACTTATTGTATTATAAACATCATATGTTTTTAATAAATCAGGAAAACATTCTTTTGAAAACTCGAACACTTATCTTTATCCTCCCGGATTTGATCCCAAGCGCATT
The DNA here is from genome assembly GCA_017545225.1 of Clostridia bacterium. Classification (GTDB taxonomy): domain Bacteria; phylum Bacillota; class Clostridia; order Oscillospirales; family CAG-272; genus RUG11130. Next base: position 57,266 of record JAFWPR010000145.1, on the reverse strand, counting down.
CTATCATAAACGTCCGCGTTTTTCAACTACTAATCGGTTGATTATCCACATTCCGCTTTTTTTGTACGTTTCTGCAGAGCAGAAAAACGTTAAAAGTACGCCTGCAAAAGACCGTTTTCGCTCGCCGGGAATAAAAAAAGGCGCCTCTCCTTAACAGAAGGTCGCCCTTGCTTTGCCTTTGGCATTAGGGTTTACTCTTTCAAACTTGAATTGTCCTTCGTTTTTGATTTTATGCTGTTGTATATTACGAATAATTGTGATATAATAATTACAGCACAATTGAAAGGAGTATTTAGTATGCCTAATATCAAGCCGGTTTCAGATCTTAGAAACTATACCGAGGTTCTTCGGGATATTGCCGTTGGAGAACCGGTTTTCCTGACAAAGAACGGAAGGGGCAGATATGCGATCCTCGATATGGAAGAATACGAGAGAACGCATGCCGTTTTGAAGTTGATGAAAGAACTTGCCAAGGGTGACCTCTCCGGAAACGAAAACGGCTGGGTCGATATCTCAGACGTAGAAAAAGAGCTGGGTGTAATAAATGGCTGATATCAAGTTCTCTCCCGAAGCTTTGAATGACCTTCGCGGGATCAAAGCGTATATTGCCGAAGAGTTGTGCAGCGAACAGGCGGCTGTTAACACGATCTCAAAAATCACGGAACGAGTTAGGACGTTATCTCAGTTCCCGGAATCCGGCGCGCCCCTGTCTTCTGTTATTGGTTTCGATACCGACTATCGTTTCCTGGTCTGCGGGAATTATTTGGCGTTTTACCGTTATGAACGGAGTACAGCGTACGTTGTCAGCGTTTTGTACAGCGGAAGAGACTATATGAGAATTCTGTTCGGTTCTCAGTCAGAACAGGGAAAGTGACACCTTTTTAAATCGGACGGTTTTCGGATAAGGGGACGGTTCTGTGTCGCAAAGACACAGAACCGTCCCTCCTGTCTTCTATTTCCCGACCCATCCTGCGATCATCTCAGTCGCTTTTTCCGTGTCGCCCGCGCCGTTCACGATAATATCCGCAGTCCACTTCGTCGGTTCGACGTACTGCTCGTGGCGGAAGCGGACCATATCGAGATAGACCGCCGATATTTTATCAAATGGAAGTCCCCACTCCATATTGCGGCGGAGGCGGCGGACGATCCTTTCGTCGGCGGCGCAGTCGACGAATACGCGAAGATCGAGACGATCCTTTAGTTTTTCGTCCCAGAGGATCAGCAGCCCCTCAGCGATAACGACGTCGGCCTTTTCGTCAGCCGCGGCGTCGTCGAATTCTCTGTGAAAGGCGTCGAGGTCGACGGTGTCGGGGCAGTTGTCGTCGACGTATATCTTTCCGCTTATATGCGACGCGACGTGCGGACGGTCCTCCTCGGGCCGGAAGAACTGATCCATATGGATCGTTCTTACGGAAAACCCGTCCGCAGTGAGTTTTTCTTCCAGTTTGTCGGTAAAGGTCGATTTTCCGCTCGCCGTTCCCCCGGCGATTCCTATGATCTTTTTCATAATCATATCCTCCGGCTTTGATCTCCAAGCGAATTCTATCATAAACGACCGTGTTTTGCAATAAATAATCGGTTGATTTTTTCGTTCATTTATTGTTATATCGATCTGCGGCAAAGGGCGATTTCGTTTACGCCAAAGAAAACTGACGGAGAAGTAAAAGTAAGAAATGAAAAGCCATGAATTATTACGTAAATTGGTATTGAAAAGTTGCCTTTTATATGCTACAATCAGTTTGAAAAGTTGCTTGCGAGGTGTGAAACATGCTTTTCCGTAAGATCGGATCGCTTATCGAAGACCATTTGAAGTCAGGCACATCAAAGGTTTTACTCATTGACGGGGCGCGTCAGGTGGGCAAGACTTATATTATTCGATACGTCGGAAAGAAGCTTTTTGAAAATTTCATCGAGATCAATATGATCGAGGATATCGAAGGAAAAAAGTTGTTTTCAGGCGTGCGTACCGTAGAGGATTTTTATCTTCAGGTGAGTATGCTCTCGGGTGATAAGATGAAAGGGAAGGACGATACGCTGATCTTCATCGATGAGATCCAGGCGTATCCCCATTTGTTGACGCTCCTGAAATTCCTGTCTCAGGACGGCAGATTCACGTATATCGCCAGCGGTTCGCTGCTCGGGGTCACGTTGTCTCAGACGACTTCGATCCCGATGGGCAGCGTGCGTAAAGTTCGGATGTTTCCGCTTGACTTTGAGGAGTTTCTGTACGCGGGCGGCGTAGGAAAAGAGGCTGTGTCTTCAATACGTAAGAAATACGAGCGTTCGGAATCGCTTGATGAAGCGACGCACGCAAGAATAATGGATCTCTTCCGTAAATATCTGCTCGTAGGCGGTCTCCCCGACGCGGTGAACGCTTATATAGAGGAGAAAAATATCCGTTCGGTCCGCGCGATCCAGAGCGAGATCCGCGAGTATTACGCCGCAGACGCTTCAAAATACGACGAGGAGAAAAAACTCAAAATCCGCCGCGTTTACGACATGATCCCCTCCAATATGGAAAACAAAAAGAAGCGCGTCGTCGCGCAGGATATCGAAAACAAAAAAGGGAAGACGTTCAGGGACTACGAAGACGAATTTGAATATCTGATCAGCGCGGGGATCGCGTTGAACGTGCAGGCGATCTCGACGCCCGTGTTTCCCCTGATCGAATCATCCGGAAAAAACCTGTTGAAACTGTACCTGAACGACGTCGGTCTGCTTACGGGGATCCTGTACGGAAACAATATCCGCGCCGTGCTTGACGACGAACGCAGCGTCAATCTCGGAGCCGTTTACGAAACTGTCGTTGCAAGCGAGTTGATCGCGCACGGTTACCGCCTCTTCTATTACGATAATCGGACAAAGGGCGAAGTCGATTATCTGATAGACGACTACGCGTCTCTATCCGCTCTCCCGATCGAGGTGAAGTCCGGAAAGGACTACAAGATCCACAGCGCGCTCAACACATTCGTTTCCAATGAGGATTATCACGTCAAAAAAGCGCTCGTTCTTTCAAACGAGCGGCAGGTGAGCACAAACGGGAAGATCACTTATCTTCCCGTCTACTACGTGATGTTTCTGCAAGGTGCCGGAAACTGACCGAATGATATTAAAACCCGCGGCGCTTCCACGGAAGCGCCGCGGTATCTTTTTTTATTTCTTCACTATCTTCGGTTCTTTGCCTTCGTTTATGCACTCCGCGGTGATCACCACTTCCGCGACGTCTTCGCGGGAGGGGACGGAATACATGATCCCCGTCACGGTTTCCTCGATGATCGAGCGCAGACCGCGCGCTCCGGTGCCGCGCTCTATCGCCTTTTCGGCGACGGCGCGCAGAGCGTCGTCCTCGAACGTGAGCTTCACGCCGTCCATCTCGAGCAGTTTTTTATACTGCTTCGTCAGGGAATTCCTCGGCTCCTTGAGGATACGTACGAGCGCGTCCGCGTCGAGCGCCTCGAGACCTACGATGACGGGAAGTCTGCCCACGAGCTCGGGGATGAGACCGAACTTGACGATATCGTGGCTCGTCACGTCCTCGAAGATCTTCCTCTCGAGTTTTTCCTTCTTCGTCTTTACCTCGCCGCCGAAGCCGATCGAAGCCGATCCGCGCCGCGCCTCGATTATCTGATCGAGGTTGTCGAACGCGCCGCCGCAGATGAAGAGGATATTCTCGGTATTGATCTGTATGAAATCCTGATTCGGATGCTTCCGTCCGCCCTGCGGGGGAACGTTCGAGACGGTCCCCTCGAGGATCTTCAGAAGCGCCTGCTGAACTCCCTCGCCCGAAACGTCGCGCGTGATCGAGCGGTTCTCGCTTCGCCTTGATATCTTGTCGATCTCGTCGATATAGATGATGCCTCGCTCAGCCGCCTCGATATCCCAGTCCGCCGCCTGGATCAGGCGCAAAAGGATATTCTCGACGTCCTCGCCTACGTAGCCCGCTTCGGTGAGCGTCGTGGCGTCGGCGATCGCGAACGGCACGTCCAGCGTCTTCGCCAGCGTCTCGGCGAGGAACGTCTTGCCGACTCCGGTCGGGCCGATCAGGAGCACGTTGCTCTTTTTGATCTCGACGTCGTCGGGACCGCCGTCCTCTTTTTTCTTCGCCTTGCTCTGCGCGTCGGTGTAGATGAGCCGTTTGTAGTGGTTGTAGACCGCGACGGACAGGGCGATCTTCGCCTTGTCCTGACCGATGACGTATTCGTCGAGCGTTCTCTTGATCTCTTCGGGCTTCGGGAGATTTTCTCTCGTGAGATCCTTTCTCTCGGTCCCGGCGTGAACGTGATCGTAGATGATGTCGTTGCACGCGTCTATGCAGTTGTCGCAGATATAAAGACCGGTCGGGGACGGGATCAGGAACATCACCTGTCCCTCGCCCCTTCCGCAGAAGGAGCAAGTCCTCTTCGGGGTACCGCTGTTGTTTTCAGCCATTTTTATGACCTTTCTGAGTGCGTGGTTTCTTCATAACCGTGTCATTCTGAGCGAAGTGAACGGAGTGAACGAAGTCGAAGAATCTGATAAGAGATCCTTCGGCTCGCGCTATCGCGCTCTCTCAGGATGACAAATCAAAAATTACGCGTGATGAACGATGACGCGGTCGACGAGGCCGTATTCCTTCGCCGCTTCCGCGCTCATGAAGTTGTCTCTCTCCGTGTCGGCTTCGATGATCTCGATCGGCTTGCCGGTGTTCTCGGCAAGGATGCGGTTCAGCGTCTCGCGCGTCTTGAGGATATGCTCGGCGTGTATCTTGATGTCGGACGCCTGACCCTGCGCTCCGCCGAGGGGCTGATGGATCATGATCTCGCTGTTCGGGAGGGCGTATCTCTTGCCTTTCGCGCCCGAGCTGAGGAGGAACGCGCCCATGCTCGCCGCCATGCCGATGCACGTCGTCGACACGTCGCATTTCACGAAATTCATAGTGTCGTAGATCGCCATGCCCGCGGTGACGGAGCCGCCGGGGCTGTTGATGTAAAGACTGATGTCCTTGTCGGGGTCCTGCGCCTCGAGATAGAGGAGCTGCGCCACGACGAGCGACGCGGTGACGTCGTTTACCTCGTCGGCGAGGAAAACGATCCTGTCGTTGAGAAGACGGGAGTAAATGTCGTAAGACCTCTCCCCTCTGTTGGTCTGTTCTACTACCATCGGAACAAGCGCCATATCAGTACCTTCCTTTCTCGTTATACTCGTACCGCTGTCCCGCGGAAACGGGACAGCGGCAGATAATATATATGCTTACCGTTTGATTATTTGTCTTCCTTTTTTGCCGCGGGTTTCTTCGCCGCGGGCTTCTTCGCGGGAGCCTTCTTCGGAGCGGGTTTTTCGGCTGCCTCTTCCTTCGCTTCTTCCTTCGGCGCGGCGGCCTTCTTAGCGGGCGCTTTCTTTGCCGGGGCCTTCGCCGCGGGTTTCGCTTCTCCCTCTTCCTTCTTCGCGGCGGGTTTCTTCGCCGGAGCTTTCTTCGGAGCGGGCTTTTCGGCGGCCTCTTCCTTTGCTTCTTCCTTCGGCTCTGCCGCTTTCTTCGCGGGCGCCTTCTTGGCGGGGGCCTTCTTCGCGCCCTTCGTCGTGATCTTCGCCTTTTCCTTTACGAAGTCGGACGCTTTCTTCACTTTAAGGTCCTCGGCGAGAGCGTCGGCGGCGACTGCCTCTTTGACCTTGTCGATCTCCATGCCGTACGCTTCGCCCAGACGCGCGTACTCGGCTTCGATCTCTTCGTCGGAGGCGGTGAAGCCCTCGAGTTCTGCGATCTTCTCAAGCGCGAGGCGCGACTTGACCTGACGCTCGGCGTCCGGTCTCATCTGCTCCTTGAGCGCGTCGATGTTGAGTCCGGTGTATTTGAAGTAGGTCTCGAGATCGAGTCCCTGCATCCTCAGACGGGTGTCGTAGTCGCGGACGAAGTTCTCAGTCTCGTTCTCGAACATCGCCTCGGGGATCTCGCCCTCGAGTTTGTCGATCAGAGCTGCGAGCAGATCGTCTTCGACTTTCCTGTCGGCGGTCTTTTCGTTTCTCTCTTTGAGTTTCGCCTCGACGTCCGCTTTGTATTCAGCGAACGTATCGAATTCGGAAACGTCGCGCGCGAAATCGTCGTCAAGCTCGGGAAGCTCGTTGAACTTGATCGAGTTCAGGCGGCATTTGAAGACCGCCGCTTTTCCCGCAAGTTCCTTCGCGTGATATTCCTCCGGGAACGTGACGTTGACTTCGAACTCGTCGCCGATGCTGTGACCGGCTACCTGATCCTCGAATCCGGGGATGAACGTGCCGGAGCCGAGCGCCAGATCGTGGCCCTTTGCCGCGCCGCCGTCAAACGGCACGCCGTCGACGGAACCCTCGTAGTCGATATTCGCGATATCGCCGTCCCCGGCGGGGCGGTCGGTGATCTCGATCATTCTCGCGTTGCGGTTCCTGACTCTGTTGATCTCCGCGTCGACCTCGGAGGCGTTGACTTCCTCGACTTCGCGGGTGACGGGGATGCCGACGTAATCCTTGATTTCAACGTCGGGCTTCGTGTAGAAGATCGCGGTGAAGGTCACGCCGTTTTCATCTATCGTTTCAACGTCGAACGCGGGACGGCTGACGATCGTCTTCTCGAATCCTTCGATCGCTTTCTCATAAGCGTCGGGAAGGATCTCGTTCACGGCGTCCTCGTGGAAGATCTCGCGGCCGTACATCTTTTCGATGATGGCGCGGGGCGCTTTGCCCCTGCGGAAGCCGGGGACGGTGATATTGCGGGACGCCTTTTTGAATACTTTCGTCACCGCTTCGTCGAACGTCGCTCTGTCGGCGTCAAAGGTTATCTTGTACTGATTGGTTCCGAGCTGTTCTGTCTTGATCAAACTCATCTTCTGTTTCCTCCGGATATGTACTTTTGTGCAAACATAATTATTTTAGCTTTTTTTTGAAAAAAAGTCAATATTATATTATTGATAACAAAATCGTCAAATCGGGTCGCCCTATGGCGAATAATACCAAAGAGGAGGTCATTTCACGTCGAGATGCGGTACGAAGCCCAGGTAGTCCGCCGATATGAGCGAGAGGGTCATCCCGTCCTCTTCGACCGACGCGGGGACCGAGTATTTCCCGTGAACGTGACCGAAAAAGCACCTCGTCACGCCGAACCCGCGCATCGCGTCCATCATCCCGTCGACCCTGAAACCCTCGAAAAGAGGAGGGAAGTGCAGATAAACGATGATCGGCGCGTCGGGAAGTCCCGCCTCGCGGCGGAGCTTGTCGCCCGCCTCGAGACTCGCGCGGAGCCTGATCTCTTCCCGCTCGACGAGTTTTTTGAAGTCGGCGTCGGCGAGCGCTTTTGATACCATCAGCCGCTCCTCGGGGAACCAGCCCCTCGTCCCGGCGATCACGGCGCCGTCCCTGAGATACGCGTTGTTGTAAAGAAATTTAATAGAAGTTATTCCCGCGTCGGAGAGGAATCTCTCCATTTTCGAGACGGTCGTCCACCACAGATCGTGATTGCCCTTGCCGACGATCTTCTCGCCCGGGAGCGAGTCGATGAAGCGGAAGTCCGCCTCCGCCTCGGGAAGGCGCATCGCCCACGAGACGTCGCCCGGTATCACGACGGTGTCGCCGTCCTTGACGACGGCGCGCCAGTTCTTTTCGATCTTTTCCGTATACCCCCGCCACCTGCTGCCGAAAACGTCCATCGGCTTCGGAGTGGAGAGAGACAGGTGAAGATCGGCAATCGACCAGACGGACATATTATCTGAAGACGAACGCGTCCATGCCGGCGGGTTCCACCGAATCGGTGAACCTGACGGGGAGCGTCGCGGTGCGCAGAAGCGGCTTCGGGGGCGTCGTGCCCGTGCGCGCCGACAGCGCGCCGAAGAGCGCGTCGGGAGTATCGCCCCGCGGCTCCTCGCCCAGAGCTCTCAGCACGTCGGCGGGGAACTTGTACGGGTTCGCGGTCGACACGACGACCATGGGCGTCGCATCGCCTGACTCTTCGATATACCGTCTCGCGCAGCCGAACGCGACCGCGGAGTGCGGGTCGCAGAGGTATCCGTTACGGTCGAACAGATCTTTTATGGTTTGGAAAGTCTCCGCCTCGTCCGACGAGTACCCGGAGAAGACCGAGCGCACTTCTTCGAGGAGCTTTTCGGGGACTTCGTATCTGCCGGCCGCCGAAAGATCCGCCATGAATCCCGCCGTCGCCTCCGCTCCGCCGAGAACGTAGAGCAGACGCTCGAGATTGCTCGATATCAGGATATCCATCGACGGCGACGCGGTGCGGAAGAACTCTCTGTTCCTGTCGTAAACGCCCGTTTCGATGAAGTCGGTAAGCACCCGGTTGGAGTTGGACGCGCAGACGAACCGCTTTATCGGCACGCCCATCTTCCGCGCGATATATCCCGCGAAGATGTTGCCGAAGTTGCCCGTCGGAACGGTCACGTTGACGGGATCGCCGTATTTGATCGCGCCCGTTTTGAGAAGGTCGCAGTAAGCCGAGGCGTAGTAGACGATCTGCGGTGCGAGGCGGCCCCAGTTGATCGAGTTCGCGCTCGAGAAGAACGAATTTCCGTCCTCCGCGCGAGCCGCTGCCTCGGGGTCGGAGAAGATGCGCTTGACTCCGGTCTGTGCGTCGTCGAAGTTGCCCTTCACGGCGCAGACGGAAACGTTGTTCCCCTCCTGCGTCTTCATCTGAAGCTTCTGCATCGCGGACACGCCGTCCTCCGGGTAGAAGACGGTGATCCTGACTCCGTCGACGTCGCGGAAGCCCTCAAGAGCCGCCTTTCCGGTGTCGCCCGACGTCGCGACGAGGATGTGCGCGACGCGCCGCTCGCCTGTCATTTTCAGCGCGCCTGAGAGAAGGCGAGGCATTATCTGCAGAGCCATGTCCTTGAACGCGCACGTCGGACCGTGCCACAGCTCGAGCGAAAATATACCCTTTTCGACCTCGCGAAGCGGCGCGGCGCCGCCCGGGAACCTCTCTTCGGAATACGCTTCTCTCGCGTAGCCCGCGAGCGTTTCGGGGTCGTAATCGTCGAGGAATTTGCCGAGGATGAAGGGCGCGCGTTCCTCGTACTTCATTTCAGAGAGGGCGTGGATCTCCTCTTCGGTGAGGGCAGGGATGCGCTCCGGCATGAAAAGGCCGCCGTCCGGGGCGAGTCCCTTCTTTATCGCTTCCGCGGAGCGGATCTTCAGGGCGCCCTCGCGGTCTCTCGTGCTTACGTAGTTCATCATCTTTTTTTGCTTCCTTTCAGTTTGCGGATCTTTGCGAAGTATTCCGCCGCGTTCTCAAAAAACACGGCGTTCACGGTCTCCTCGCCGACGCCGAGAGCCGTCAGCGTCTTTCTGAGATTGCCGATTTCCGACACGTTTTTGATATCGGAGGGAGTCGAGCCGATCCCGTCGAAGTCGCATCCGAGCGCGACGCCTCGGGGCCCGAGTCTTTCAAGATAGTAAATTATATGGCGCGCGGCGTCTTCCGAATTCGGCGCCCCGTCTTCGGTGAGGTGGTGAGGGCAAAGCGACACGCCGACGAGCCCGCCCGCCTCGCGGATGATCTTTATCTGTTCGTCGCGCAGATTGCGCGAATGGCGGCAGAGGGCGTACGCATTGGAGTGAGTCGCGATCGGAGGCACGCCCGCGTCCGCGAGGATCCCGAAGATCCCGTCCGCGGACTTCACCGACGCGTGCGACACGTCGACGGGTATCCCGCGCCTCGCGAGCTCTCTTACGGCATCTTTTCCGAAGGGCGTGAGTCCCCCGTCCGTATCGTGCGCTCCGCCTATGCACGTCGTCCCGCCCCACAGCGGGGTGACGAGGCCCACCCCTGCGGACAGCAGCGCGTCGAGATTGCGGGGATCGCCGTCGAGGATCCGCGCGTCCTCCACGGTCAGCGTGAAGTTCCCGTTCTCGGGATCTCCGTCGGGACTCACCGTATATCCGGCTTCAGCCGCGGCTTTCCCGAACGTTTCCGCGACGCGGAAGAAGAGGCGGAAGCCGTCCGCGTCGCCGAGATCGTGCGGGCAGCAGAACGCCGCCAGCTGGCGGTAGCGCCCGACGCCCGACAGTTTTTCTTTGGTCACGTGAAGGTCGCCGGTGAGGAAACCTCCTCGCATGAAGACTTCAAGAGGAGTATCACAGTGAAGATCGAAAAGGTCCATGTTTGTATTATCTCCGTATTCTCTCGGGTCCGTCGGAAACTCCTTCCGTCACGGCTTCGCCGTGCCACCTCCCTCAAGGAGGGAGGCTAAACTCGCCATATTGCTGAACGAGCCGGGGAAAACCAAGGCTCCCTCTTTGAGGGAGCTGTCACCGAAGGTGACTGAGGGAGTTGTCCTCCCCGTAAAGCGAAGAAATGATAGGAAAGTTAAGAGTTATGAGTTATGAGTTATGAGTTCGCTTAGCGGTGACGGCGTTCGGGAAGTGTCTTATCTCGAGTACTTTGTTTTTTGAGGTCGACGGGTCGGCGTAGACCTCGACCACGTCGATGCGCGGCTGAAATCCCTCGCACGCCTCGCGGTGGGAGAACAGATACCCCCTGACCGCGTAAAGCAGATTTTCTCTCTTTTTTGCGTTGACCGCCGTCGCGGGACGGCCGTACGGGGAATCCGCGTCCGGGATCTGTCTTCTCGTCTTGACCTCGACGAAGAGGATCATCCCGCGGCCCTCGGCGATTATATCGATCTCTTTTCTGCCGACGAACACGTTTCTTTCGACCGTCCGGAACCCCTTTTTTTCAAGGTGCTTCGCCGCCTGTTCCTCGCCCCACGAGCCGAACTCGCGGTCGTTTTCCTCTTCCCGGGTCTTCACTTTATCAGCCCCGCTTCTTTCGCCTCGCGCTCGAGTTTTTCGCGGTCTCTTTCAAGGAACGACAGAAATGATCTTCTGTGAACGGGAGAGGGGCCGAGCGTGAAGACGGCGAGCTTGTGCTCCTTCGTCGGATAGCCCATGTGACGGGCGAATCCGTAGCCCGGATACTCGGAGTCGAGTTTTTTCATTATCCGGTCGCGCGTGACCTTCGCGAGCACGGACGCCGCGGCGATCGACTGCGAGATGCCGTCGCCCTTGACGACGGTCTCGGCGGGGATCGTGAATCCCCTTTTCTGATTTCCGTCTATAAGAAGAAAATCGGGGCGCACTCCGGTCGCCTCGATCGCGCGCCTCATGGCGAGCAGAGCAGCCTCAAGGATGTTGATCCGGTCGATCTCGCCCTCGTCGGCGAGGCCGACGCCCCACGCGACGCAGGAGTTTACGATCACGTCGTAGAGCGCCTCGCGCTTCTTTTCGGTGAGCTTTTTGCTGTCGTCGAGTCCCTCGATGACGGCGCCCGGCTTGAGGATGCACGCGCCCGCCGCGACGGGACCCGCGAGAGGACCGCGGCCCGCCTCGTCGACTCCGCAGACGAGCCCGTATTTGTTCTGATATTGAAGATCAAAGTTCAGATCAAGCATAGTTATTCTCCACGCCGCCGTTTTCGGCGGCTCATATATCTTTGAAATTCCGCGTTCGGCATTGCCGATAAAGCGGGTTCGGGCCCCGCTTTAAGCGGAATTTGATGCGTGAAACGGTGTATTAACGATTATTGATCACGTTGTTTCACGCATTCAAGAGTGATCCGCCCTATCTTTCCGCCTCTGAATTCGTCAAGGACGATACTCGCTGCGCGCTCCGTGTCCGGCTCGCCGCCGGAGATCAGAAAACCGCGCTTTTTGGCGACCGTTTCGAGCAGCTCCCACGCGCCCTTGCCCTCCGTCGCCTCCGCGGTGAGCTTATACCGCGTCAGGAACAGGTCGGGATAGAGGGTAAAGAGACGCAGGCAGAGTTCTCCCGCCAGCGTTTCGGTATCGAGTATCGAGTCCTTAATCGCGCCGGTGAAAGCGAGGTTTTTGCCCGTTTCGGGGTCCTCGAACTTCGGCCACAGCACGCCGGGCATGTCGAGCAGGTCGAGATCCTTGCCCGCCGAGACCCACTGTTTTGAGAGGGTGACGCCGGGGCGGTCCTCCACGCGCGCTTTTTTCGTTCCGCAGAGTCTGTTGACGAGGGACGATTTGCCCACGTTCGGGATCCCGAGGATCATCGCGCGGATCTTCCGTCCGCTCATTCCTTTATCGTTCCAGCCCGCGATCTTGGCCTTGAGGATCGACGCGCAGGCGGAGGGGATCCTGCCGAGTCCGTCGCCGGTGATGCAGTCGACGGCGAGCGCGTATTTTCCGCGCTCACGGTATTCGGCGATCCACTTTCCCGTCGCGTCGGGATCGGCGAGGGACGACTTGTTGAGCAGCGTCAGCGTCGGACGCGTGCTCGTCAGCCCGTCGATCTCCGGGTTTTTGGAGCTGTTCGGGATACGCGCGTCGAGAAGCTCGATCACGATATCGCAGAACGAGATATTTTCCGAGATCAGACGGCGCGTTTTCGCCATGTGACCCGGGAACCAGTTTATGTTTTGAGAGATATTTTCGTTCATCTTATCACTTTCCGTCAAACGGATTGCTGAACGCCGTTATCTTATTGAACGGGAAGATGCGGAGAAGGACCTTCCCGACGATACAGCGCTCGTCTACCAGACCGATGCCGGAGAGGCGGCTGTCCGCGGAGTTGTTTCTGTTGTCGCCCATCACGAACACGTGATCCTCGGTCACCGTGATCACGGCGTGACCGCTCTCGAACGTCATGTGGTCGCCGTACATTTTCGAAGGCGCTCCGGGAAGGTTGACGTAAGTTTCGTCGAGTTCGACTCCGTCGACGGTGACTTTGCCGGTCTCGGTATCGATATCGAGCGTCTGGCCCTCCGTTGCGATGACGCGCTTGACGAGCGGTTTTCTGTAGTTCTCGGCGGCTTCCGGCGACTGCAGAACGACGATATCGCCCTGAGTCGGTTTGTAGAACAGGTCGGACACGACGAGATATTCGCCGGTGTGAAGCGTGTTTTCCATCGACGGTCCGTCGACGACGTTGAGGCGGACGACGAAGGAGAAGCAGAGGATGATAACGACCGTTATCGCCCCGATCATCTCCACGAAATCGTAAAGAGAGGAGGCGATCCGTTTGCCGAACGGAGGCTTTTTTTCGGCCTCTTTGGCCGTTTTTTCGGCCGCTTTGTTTTCTTCAAACGCTTTCTCAAATTCGTTTTTTTCTTCTTCGTTCATATCTTTCTCCGGTTTGTCCGTATTTTTTCGTGTTTCCCGGGCATACTCCCGGATTTTACTATTATAACATAAAAAGGAAATGCTCACAATATAAAAATAATTATATTTTTTAATGCGCCTTTCGGCGCAGGGTCTAATGTACGGAGCGATCAGGGGATCGCTCCCTACGGGTTATGCGGTTCCTTCATTGATACCGCCGTAGGGAGGCATCCCCGGATGCCTCCGTGAAGTGAAGGACATATGAATTATTTCATTTAATGCGTCTCTCGGCTCATTGGGTGTGCGCATATGTAAAATTTTTTCCCGCAAAGGGGTTGCAAAGGCGGGGGAAGTGTGTTATACTTTACATCCGTACGAAGTTTTCGCCCCGCGCACCCTCTCAGGCGCGGAGGCGGGGAACCGTCGCGCACGGCGCGCCCCACGCGTCGGGGTGACGGTATATAGAGCGGTCGTTCCGCTCACCGGTTTTATCCTAATTTTCAGAAAGGGAAAAAAGATGCCTAACATCAAATCTGCGAAGAAGCGCGTAAAGGTCACCGAAGCGAAGACTCTTCAGAACAAAATGTTCAAGAACCGCATGCGTACGACGATCAAAAAGTTCCTTGCTGCAGTTGAATCGGGCAACAAGGAAGACGCAGCCGTCGCTTACCGCGCAGTCGTCAAGATCCTTGACCAGGCTGCCGCACGCGGAACGATCCACAAGAACAACGCCGCGCATAAGAAGAGCCAGTTCACTCTTAAATTCAACAAAATGCAGTAAAAAAGAATACCGGGATCGCACCGATCCCGGTTCTTTTTTTTGCCGCACGACGCCTGTTTTCGGATCCGACAGCCCCGGCTATTTCGAGTTATTATTCCCAAACGGTATCCTGTAAGTCCCGTATCCGTCTTTGTCCCGCGTGAGGAACGCGACGCCCGAAAGCGTCCCGTCGTCCGCTTCCGGCGCCGTTATCGCGGCGGCGTTTTCGGGGACGTCCTCCGGCGTCCTCGCCCTCGGATGCGTGCCGTATATCAGGAAGTCGGCGGCCTTTGCCGCGTCGGTCTCCCGCTGTTCGCGGTCCGCCGAAGACGGCGAGAGATAAACGATCGAGGTCCCCTTTTCCGTCAGGGAGAACGACGTGATCGGATGAGTCAGCTTTTTCGGAGTATACCCTCCGAGCGGCGTGAAAACGGCGTTTCCGAGTGAGACGGGCTCGCCTCCCGAGGCGGAGTATTCGATCAGCTCGACGCCTCGCTCTTCGCAAACTTCTTTTACCGCTTCGACGGCGTTGCGCTCGTCCTCACCGTCCGGTTCCGGAATGAGGACGGCTCTCACGGTCGCGATCCCCGTCAGTTTGCGGACGGCGGACGCGTGGCGCGCGTGGGTATGGGTCAGCACGTACGTCTCTATCTCGCACGCGCCGCCGTTTCTCGCCTCGCGGAGAAGCCGTCTCGCGAAAGACAGGGAACCCGTCGAGTCGTCGAACAGACGGTACGAGTTCCCGTCGCGCAGAACGATACCGTCGGAACTCTTGCCGAGAACGTAAAGCGCGTCCGCCGTCCCGGATCTGAGCGACGCGGAGACGCCGACGACTGCCGCGAGCGCAAGAACCGAGGCGTACAGAGCGAAGCGGGTTTTCCTCGCTTTGCCCGTCAGAAACGGCAGGGCGAGCGCGAGGATGAAAATAACGAAAACGAGGGTTTCGGCGGCTGCGCTCTTCGAGGACCACACGATCCCCCTCGCGCCGGAGAACGTACCCGCCGCGCGCCCGATCAGCCCCTCGAACCAGTCGATGAGGTGGGCGAGCGGCGCCGCCGGGATCCCCGCCGACGCGGCGAGCGCGAAAATGAGCGACGCCCAGAGATAGACCGTTATCGCGGGGATGAACAAAAGATTAGAGAGCGGGGACACGACGGACACCTCCCCGAAAACGAGCCACGTCAAGGGCAGCGTGCACGCCGTGATATACGCCGTCATCTCGATCGCGGACCGGATCTTTCTTCCCGCCCTCACGGGCAGACTCCGCTTGCGCTCAGGCAGGGCGGGTCCTTTTTCTCCCGCCGTTCCCGCGACGCACGCGTAAGCGGAGAGAAGCGACAGCCACAGGGCCGTGTCGAGGACGGAAAACGGATTGAGAACGACGATCGCCGAGCCCGCTGCTCCGAGCGCCGTGAGCGGGTCGCTCTTCTTTCCGAACAGCCCCGCGACGATCGCGACGATATGCATGAAGGACGCGCGGAGCACCGATACCGAAAAGCCGGTGAGCGCCGCGAAGAAAACGATGAATACGATCGAAGCGATCCCGCGCGGAAGTCTGCCGACGCCCGCCGCGTCGAGGATCCTGCCGAGTATGAAGAGAAAAACGGACAGGTGCAGACCGCTGATCGCAAGAAGATGAGAGACGCCGAGACGCGAGAAATCGCGCTTGAGCGTGTCGGAGACGCCGTCTCTTTCACCGGTCAGAAGCGCCGCGGACAGTCCCGCTGCCGACCGCGACAGAGAATTTGAGAACCGCGAGTTTATCGTCCTTCTCATCGAGTGAAGAAGCTTTGTAAGAGAGAACGAGCCGTCGTGACGGGAATAATGAGCCTCGTCTTCCTCCGCCTCCATGAAGATCCCGTCGGGCAGATACGACGAACGCTCATTGTATGCGCCGCCGTCCTCGAGTTTTGAGAAGGTGAAGGAACCCTCGAGAACGTCGCCCGCGACGTATCCTCCGTCGTTCGTCGTAAGGGTGACGTCAAACGCGGCGTTCCCGTCGGAAAAGCGAGCCGTGTACACCCCGAACGTCTCGGACGAATACCGCGTATCCGTAACCGTGACCGTCCCCTCCGCCGTCACCCCGTCGTACTTCTCCGCGGCGCCCAGCCGCACGCCGAACGCGAAAAACGAAAGAGCGCACGCCAAAGCGGCCGCGGCTGAAAAGAGCGCGGCAAACCGGAAAAACGTTTTCTTTTTGACGAGCGAGAGGATCGCAGACGGTACGGCGAGGACTCCGAGCGCGATCGCGGCGACGCCCGACGCCGCCGGTAAAACGGCGGCCGCGCCGGCAGATATCAGAAGAAAGACGGCGCAGAAGAAAAAGAGAGGGCGGCTCAGAACGGCTTTCATAATACGGTCTCCGTCAAAAGATTCGACTGTAACCGCTATGATTCTACCATTCCGCGCCGCCCGGGTCAACACCCCGGATCACATTTTGTCCGGGTCCGACAGAATATCCGAGATCACGCCCGAGAGGGAGACGGGCGTCACTCCGCCGCCGACGACGAGAGAGAAGACGCGTTCCGCGAAGCCCCGGTCCCTCGTCACGTCGAGGATCGCCTCTTTGTCCGTCGCCCCGGTCCGCAGATCGGTGACGGACGCTCTGACCGAATAAGAAGTCCCGAGGCCGTCCGCTCCGGGCTCTCCGACGGAGGAGAGCGTATATTCGGCGTCGAGAAATCCGCCTACGTTCCTGCTCGCTTTCCTGATGATCTTTTCTTCCGCACGCTTGTCCATATCGAATGACTCCGTATACGTCGTTCAAGGGGGAAAGCCATTATACACCCGCCGCCGCGCGAAATACGCCGTATCAGGGAATTCACATTTTTTCGACCGCGTTTTATACGATCCGACGCCGCTTCCTGCATACGCAAAAACGGTAAAAAGCGGGAAAAAGAGGGACTTTTTAAACTTTTCGGGACTGAGCTTTAATAAGTTCCGCTCCGCCGTACCCTCAAACGGCGCGTTGACAACGCGCCGCCGTCCGTATATAATTGTTTTCAGAAAAAACGCATCTGAAACGGAGAGAAAAATGAAAAGATATACCGTAAAGCTGACGGATGATTTCAAACAAGCCGAGGTCGGGCGGATCGAAGAGTCCCCGTGGGACTACGCCCTGCCGCCGAAGACCGAATTCCGCGCGATCCGCGATGAGGACGCGCTCAAAATTCAGCTTAAATGCTATGAAGAGGATCCCGTCGCGAGGATCGACCGCCGCCACGGTCCCGTCTGCAACGACTCGTGCATGGAATTCTTTTTCTCGCCGTGCTCGGACTGCTCGCTCGGGTATTTCAACTTCGAGGTCAACTCGAACCCGACTTATCTGTTCGATTACGGACCCGATTCCGGCGACGGACGGTTCCATATCGACGCCGACGAAGAGCTGAACGTGAAAGCGGAGCGCGGAGAGGACGAAACGGGGAAATACTGGCAGATCGCCGCTTCTTTCCCGTTTGAGTTCATAAAAAGATACGCGCCTGGAGCGGACTTCTCACACGGCGCGGTGATCCGCGCCAACGTGTACAAGTGCGGGAAGACCGAACAGCCGGAGCACTACGCTTCCTGGTCGCCCGTCGGCACCCCCGGCCCGAATTTCCACATGCCTGAATTCTTCGGGGAATTCGCGCTTGAATAAAAAAAGGCGGAATATTCGAGGTACTCTTAAGGACAGTTAATGAAAACCGGCTGAGTAAGGAACAAAATCCTTATTTCAGCCGGTATTTTGCCGCATATCTCTGCAAGCAGGATGTCTGTGCGCCAAACGTCAAAGAAACAGTTTACAGTTATGATTGCACGCGATGCGTGCAAGTTATGAGTTGAAGCTTCGCCTCAACGTTATGATATGAGTTCCGCAAACGTGCCGCAGGCACTCATAACTTGCGAAGCAATCATAACGCGCGTCAGCGCTCATAACGTTTTGCGTAAGCGGAACTCATAACTGCCGACTGTCCTTCAGAACAGTCGGCATATGCCGTCCTTTTTCCGTATTATTTCCCGTATATCTCTTTCGCGTACCCGACGGTTTCCATCGCGTCTTTACAGTACTTGTCCGCGCCGATCGCGTCCGCGTACTCGGCGGTCAGCACCGCGCCTCCCACGACGACTTTGACGCCCGGCGCCTTCTCGTGGACGAGCTTTATCGTCTCTTCCATAGCGGGGACCGTCGTCGTCATAAGAGCGCTCAGCCCGACGATGGCGACCCCGTGGCGGAGCGCCGCCTCAAGCACGCGCTCCGGCGGAACGTCGCGCCCGAGATCAAAGACCGTGAACCCGAAATTCTCAAGCAGCGTCCTGACGATGTTCTTTCCTATATCGTGTATGTCGCCCTTGACCGTCGCCAGAACGATCCCGCCCTTCGACGCGCCCGCGCCTCGGGGCATTTTCTTTTTCACCTCGTCGAACGACGCGCCCGCCGCCTCCGCGCTCATCAGCAGCTGCGGAAGATACAGTTTCTTCTCCTCGAAAGCTTTTCCCACGCGGTCGAGCGCGGGGATGATATACCCCTCGATGACCTCGAGCGGAGGCACGGTTTCGAGCAGCGCAGCGGTCAGCTCCGCCGCGCGGGAGGAAAGGCCCGTCTCTATCGCCGCCGAAAGCGTGATATCGCCCGTCCGGACGGCGCTTTTTTCTTCTTTTCCGTCCTCCGCCGCGATATACCGCGCGAAGCCCGGGTCCGCGCCGGTCAGCGCGGCGTGCGAGGCGAAGACCCCCATCATCATATCCGAGAGCGGATTTGCGATCGCGGCGTCGAGGCCGCGCGACAGCGCCTCCGCGAGGAAGACCGAATTGAGTCTGTCGCGTCCCGGCAGACCGAACGACACGTTCGACACGCCGAGCGAGACGGCGACGCCGAGTTCTTTCTTAATAAGAGAGACGGAGTCGAGCGTTCTTTTCGCGGCGAGCGGATCCGCGCTCACCGTCAGAACGAGCGGGTCGATCACGATATCGCGCTTCCCGATCCCGTATTCCGCGGCGCGGGATACGATCTTTTCGGCAATTTTGAGCCTGTTCTCCGGCTCGTCGGGGATCCCGTCTTCGTCGAGCGTCAGACCGATCACGACTCCGCCGTATTTCGCGGCGAGCGGAAGGACGGCGTCGAGGACCTCGTCCTTTCCGTTCACGGAATTAATGAGCGCTTTACCGCTGTAGACGCGGAGCGCGCGCTCCATCGCGGCGGGGTCGGAGGTGTCGATGCAGAGAGGCAGGGAAGTGATCCCCTGCAGTCCCTTCACGAGCGTCTCGAGGACGGCGGGCTCGTCGATCTCCGGCAGACCCGCGTTCACGTCGAGGATATCCGCGCCGCGCTCCTCCTGCCTTACCGCCTCGTCGAAGATCTCGCCGTAATTCTCGGCGCGAAGCGCCTCTTTTATCTTCTTCTTTCCGGTCGGGTTGATCCTCTCGCCGATGACGGCGGGGCGCGGCCCGATGATGAACGACCGCACGCCCGAGCAGACCGCGGCGTATTCTTTTTTCTCCGGTTTCACGGGTTTGATACCGGCGACCGCCTCCGCGAGCTTACAAATATATTCCGGCGTCGTGCCGCAGCATCCGCCGACGGCGCGCGCGCCTTTTTTCACCATATCCGAGAGAAGTCCGGCGAACGTATCTGCGGGGACGTCGTACTCCGTTTTTCCGTCCTTGACGACGGGAAGACCCGCGTTCGGCTTGACGATGACCGGGACCGACGCGTATTTCAAGAGATCGTCGACCACGCCGCCGAGCTTGTCCGGACCGAACCCGCAGTTGACGCCGAGCGCGTCGACGCCGAGTCCTTCGAGTATCGAGACGGCGGTGAGCGGATCGGCTCCCGTGAGGAGCCGCCCCGTCTCGTCGAAAACGCACGTTGCGAAGACGGGAAGAGAAGTCGATTCCTTCGCGGCGAGGACCGCCGCTTTCAGCTCGTAGCTGTCGTTCACCGTCTCGATCAGGATGCAGTCGGCGCCGTATTTCTCGCCGAGCTTCGCGACCTCGGAGAAGACGGAGACCGCTTCCTCGAAATCGAGGTCTCCGAGCGGCTTGAGGAGCCGCCCAGTCGGCCCCATATCGAGCGCGACGTACGGCTTTTTGCCGGTCTTCGCTGAAAACGCGTCCGCTTCCTCGCGGGCGAGCGTCACCGCGGCGCGAACGATCCCGTCGAGCGGGAATTCTCCGCCCTCGGGGAATTTCAGCCTGTTCGCGCCGAACGTGTCCGCCGCGATCAGATCCGACCCCGCCTCTAGGTACGAGCGGTGGACTTCGCGTATCGCGTCGGGATGAGTCAGCGCCCACGTTTCGGGCAGCTCTCCGGGAAGCAGACCCGCCGCCTGAAGGAGCGTGCCCGTCGCGCCGTCGAGTATTATCGCTCTGTCTTTAATTTCGGAAAACGGATTTCTCATTTTTGTTCCTCGCAAATCCCGATTATCGCCGTGGTCGATTTCATCGGCGTCAGCATCATCGTCGCCGTAAGAAGGACGCCCGCGCGTCTGCCCGCGTCGGTGAAAGAGAGCAGATCGCGCTGAAAATCGAGCGGAAGATCCCCGAATCCCGGGGAAAACCTCGGTTTCGTCTTACCGTACCGCTCTTTTACCGCCGCGTTCAGCTTGTTCGCCGCGCCCTCGACGGCGGCGGAGGCGATCGCGTCGATCACCAGCGCGCGGGAGGGCGAAACGGCGGAATATTTCGATATCAGCCGGTCGATCCCCGCCCCCGCCGTAATCGCGAAAAGAACGGAGGAGGAGCACCCCGAAAGGTTTTTTGAAAGCGACCTGCTTTCGATCCCGCAAAACGAAAAACGGACCGTCGGCGCGTCGATCGCGACCTCCGACGTCCTCATCACGCCCCTTATGCGAAGGGCGTCTTTCACTTCTTTTAGGCAATCGTCTATCAATGCCGTCAGAGCCCCGTCGGACTCCGCTCCCGCGCCCATGTAGCGCAGATACTCCCGAGGGGATATCTTTATCTCGTCCGCACCGTATGAGAACGGCTCGAGCACGCCCGCCTTCATTCCGGCCTGCCTATTATCGCGCCGACGTTCCTGACGATCGCCTCCGCGACTTCGGGCTTGTTCATCGAATACACGTGGACCGCGCCGATCCCGTTGGCGTAAAGGTCGACGATCTGCTCGGTCGCGTACGCGATGCCCGCCTGCGCCATCGCGCGCGGGTCGGACGAATACCTGTCGACTATTTGCTTGAATCTCTGCGGCAGGGCGGTGCCGGAGAGCGCGCAGATACGCTTTATCTGCGACCCGTTCGTCACGGGCATGATCCCCGCTATCACGGGGACTTTGATCCCGGCCTCCCTGATTTTGTAAAGGAAATTGTAAAGGATATTGTTGTCGAAGAACATCTGCGTCGTGAAGAACTCGCAGCCCGCCTCCGCTTTTATTTTCAGGTTTTCGACGTCCTCTTTCTGCGAGGGCGACTCCGGGTGTCCCTCCGGGTAGCACGCGCCGCCGACGCAGAATCCGCCGAACGACACGATATCCCGCGCGAGATCGGAGGCGTGGGCGTAATCCCCGCGGTGCGGCTCCGCCCCGGCGGGAACGTCCCCGCGCAGAGCCAGCACGTTCTCGATCCCCTTTTCGCGCAGGGCAGAGAGATGCTCCTTAATAACGCTTTTGTCGGAGGAAAGGCAGGTCATATGGGCGAGCGCGGTCACGCCGAACCCGTTCTCGACGGCGTCGGCGACCTCGAGCGTCAGTCCCGCCGTCGTGCCTCCCGCTCCGTACGTCACGCTCATGAACGACGGCGAAAGAGCGGCGATCTTCCGCGCCGCTTCCTTTACGTCCGCAAGAGCCGTGTCGACCTTCGGAGGGAAGATCTCGAACGAGAGAGAAGGGACCCCGCTTGAAATGATTTCTGATATTTTCATGGAGTTTGTCTGCCTTTCATGGTTACACTTGACCCGATACCACATATTTTATCATCCTTCTTCGTGTAAATCAACGAATTTGTTTTAAATTTTATCGGCGGGGGGAAAACGAGGTTGATTTGAAAGGTAAAAAATGATAGAATATTATGGAAGTGCTTTTTTAAGGAGATACTAACAGATGAATGAATATATCATATACGCGGACTCAGCGTGCGATATCAAACCCGAGATCCTGAAAGAGTGGGGAGTGGACTTCCTTCCCCTGACTTTCAGATTCTCCGATTCGGAAAAAGAATACGTCGACGGCGAGATCGACCCCCGCGAGTTCTACGCCAAAATGCGGGAGGGCGCCGTCGCTAAAACGGCGGCGGTCAACGCCGAACGCTTCACCGAGGAGTTCGATAAGATCCTCGCGGCGGGAAAAGATCTTCTTTATATCGGCTTTTCGAGCGGCCTTTCGACCACGTACAACTCCGGCCGCCTCGCCGCGGAACAGCTCCGCGAAAAATATCCGGACAGAAAGATCTTCACGGTCGACTCTCTCTCCGCTTCCGCAGGCTTCGGGCTTCTGCTTTACCTGACGGTCGGAATGAAGAACGAGGGCGCGACTATTGAAGAAGCGGCGGCGTTCGCCGAGGAAACGAGATTCCATCTGTGCCACTGGTTCACCGTCGACGACCTCGTCTATCTCAAGCGCGGCGGCCGCATCAGCCCGACGCTCGCGTTCGTGGGCAACGCGCTCGGCATCAAGCCGGTCCTGCACATGGACGACGAGGGCCACCTCATAAATATGTTCAAGGTGAGAGGGAGACGGTCCTCCGTCACGGCTCTCGCCGACAAATACGGCGAACTCGCGCTCGACAAGAAGGGCGGCACCGTCTTCATCTGCCACGGCGACTGCGACTCCGACGTCGAGGTGCTGAAGCAGGTCCTCGCCGACAGATACGGCGCGGAGGTCAAACTCGTGACTTACACCGGCACCGTCATCGGGGCGCACAGCGGTCCCGGCACGCTCGCTCTGTTCTTCGTAGGCGAGCACAGATAACCCGAACGGCGCCTATACGGCATATTTCCGTTTCTCATCATTTCAGGAAGAAGGAGGCGGCCTTATGTTCAAACCGGGAAAAGGGGAAACTCCCGCTCCGAAGAAAAAAATAACGGTCAAGACCGTGTCGTCCGATAAAAAATCGGCGGATAAAAAGAGCAAACCCCGCAAGTCCCAGGGGAAGAAAAAGGACTCCCGCGATATCAAGTACCTCACCGGCTGGCTTATGAGCAAAATGGCGAAGGGCGGCGCGAAGCTCCTTCGTTCCAACGCCGATAAAGTTAATAAACTCAACGTTTTTCCCGTGCCCGACGGCGACACCGGCGACAACATGAGGATGACGATAGAGAGCGGCATCGCCGCCATCGAAAACCTCGACACGGACGACCTCGCCGAGGTCATGCGCGTATTCTCGCACGGTATGCTGCTCGGAGCGAGAGGGAACTCCGGCGTCATTCTGTCGCAGTTCTTCGCCGGAACGGCCAAGGGCTTCGAGGGAGCCGTCGAGGCCGATCCTTACACGCTCGGCAGGGCGCTTCAGATGGGCGTCAAGCAGGCGTACGCTTCCGTCATGACTCCGACCGAGGGGACGATCCTCACCGTCGCGAGAGAGGCGGTCGACTACGCGACTTCAAAGATAACTCCGTCCTCGACGATCCGCACGTTCTTCGCCGATTTCGTCGGCGAGATGCACGAATCGCTCGAGCGCACGCCGGAGGCGCTCGCCGTCCTCAAGGAGGCGGGAGTCGTCGACAGCGGCGGCGCGGGACTGCTCTATATCATGGAGGGCTTCAACAAAGTGCTCAACGGCGAGGAAGACGCCGAGGACGATACGGCGTCCGTCCCCGCACCGACGCACGCCGCGAAGGCGGCGGCTGTGAGCTCCTCTTTCGGTCCCGACAGCAAAATGGAATACGGCTACTGCACCGAGCTGTTGATCCAGCTGATGCGCGACAAGACCGATATCGACGCGTTCGACGTCGAACCGCTGAAAGAGTTCCTGTCCGGTATCGGCAACTCGATCGTCGCGTTCAAGACGGACTCCATCGTCAAGATCCACGTTCACACGTTCGAGCCCGAGAAAGTTCTCGCTCACTGCCGCGAATTCGGCGAGTTCCTCGCGGTCAAGATAGAGAATATGTCGGTCCAGCACACCGAGACGGAAGGCGCGGAGCCCGCGCCCGAGATCCCGGTCGAAAAGAAGAAATACGGCGTCGTCGCCGTCACGAACGGCCCTGGCATCAGGGATATGTTCATCGAAATGGGCGCCGATCAGACGATCGAAGGCGGCCAGACGAGCAACCCGTCGACGAACGACTTTCTGGAGGCGTTCGGGAAAATTCACGCCGAGTGCATCTTCGTGTTCCCCAACAACGGCAATATCTTCATGGCGGCGTCTCAGGCGGCTAAGTTCTACACCGACGCGAAAGTCGTCGTGATCCCGAGCAAGGACGTCGGGACCGGCTACGTCGCGCTCACCGCGGCGGACCTCTCCGGCGACGATCCCGACGCTATCGCCGAGGAGATGAAAGCGGCGATGCAGAACGTCACCTCCGGATATATTTCTCCCGCCGTCCGCGACGCGGAGATGGACGGCGTGAAGATCCGCAAGGGCGACACGATCGGCATCATGGGCAAGAAGATCGTTCTCTCCGACCCCGATATGAGATGCGCCGCGTACCGTCTCGCCGTCAAACTCCTCGAGGAACCGGACAAATTCATGCTCACCGTCTTCAGAGGAGCCGGCACGACCGAGGAGGATCAGGAAGACCTCCGCAAATGTCTTGAAGAGAACTGTCCGTCCGCCGAGGTCTATTTCGTCGACGGCGGTCAGGAGATCTATCCTTATATTTTCACTGCCGAGTAAAGGACGTTAAAAAATGAAGAAATTTCTTCTTTACGTCAGACAGTATTTTCTCATTATCCTCGGCGCGGCGCTCTACGGCATCGGAACGACGTGCTTCATCCAGGCGGCGAAGATCGCCACCGGCGGCGTCGTCGGCGTTTTCAACGTCGTCAACCTCATTCACGAGATACCGGTCGGTTTGTGCGTCCTCATCGTGAATATCCCGCTGATCATCATCTCGTTCTTCAAGTTCAAGCCGAGATTCGCGATCAACTCGATGATCGGCATCGTCCTCACGTCGGCGGCGATCGACCTTGCCGCATTCCTGCTCGGCAGATTTCTCCCGTTCACGGACGATATGCTCCTCTCGGCTCTCGCCGGCGCGCTCTTCAACGGCGCGGGTATTGGCCTCATCATGAGGAACGGCTCGTCGACCGGTGGCTCGGACATCATAACCAAACTCATTCACAGAAAACTGAGGCACCTGAAGGGCGGCGTCATCGCCGCAGCGCTCGGCCTCGTCGTATGCGTCTTCTATTTCGCCGTCACGCGCGACGTTCAGGGCACGCTCTACTCCGCTCTGACGATCGTCGTCAGCAACAAGGTCTTCGACCTCGTGCTGTACGGCGGAAGCGACTCGAAGACGGTATATATCATCACGGACAACTCGGAGAAGATGGCGGAGGCGATCCTCACGGAAACGCACGCGGGCGCGACGATCCTCGACGGGATGGGCGCTTACACCAAATCGGACCGAAAAATCATCCTCTGCGTGATCAGAAACAGCGTATTCCCGACGCTCAAACAGCTCGTGAAGAGCGTGGACGAAAACGCGTTTATGATCGTCACGACGTCCTCGGAGGTCTTCGGCAAGGGCTACGAGGATTTCAATACCGAAAGACTTTGAACCCCGCGGGGCGGAATATATATCAAAAAAACGACACGAAAGGCGGCGTTTTTCAAAAATGCTTGACATCAAATTCTTAAGAGAGAATCCGGAAGCGGTAAAGGAGAATATCAGAAAGAAGTTCCAGGACGACAAGCTTCCGCTCGTCGACGAGGTCATCACGCTGGACGAGGCGAACCGCGCCGTAATGAAGGAAGCGGACGAACTGCGCGCGAACCGCAACAAGATCTCGAAGATGATCGGCGGCCTGATGGCGCAGGGCAAGCGCGATGAGGCCGAGGAGGCGAAGCGCAAGGTCAGCGAGGAGTCCGCCGCTCTCGCCGCTCTCGAGCAGAAGGAAGAGCAGTTCGCGGAGCGCATCAGAAAGATAATGATGACGATCCCGAACATAATCGACCCGTCCGTTCCGATAGGGAAGGACGACAGCGAGAACGTTGAAGTCGAGCGTTTCGGAGAACCGGCCGTTCCCGACTTCGAGATCCCGTACCACACGGAGATCATGGAGGGCTTCGGCGGAATCGACCTCGACGGCGCGCGCCGCGTCGCGGGCAACGGATTTTACTATCTGATCGGCGATATCGCAAGACTCCACTCCGCCGTCATATCCTACGCGCGCGATTTCATGATCGACCGCGGCTTCACGTACGTCGTCCCGCCGTTCATGATCCGCTCCGGCGTCGTCACCGGCGTCATGAGCTTTGCCGAAATGGACGCGATGATGTACAAGATCGAGGACGAGGACCTCTATCTCATAGGCACGAGCGAACACTCGATGATCGGACGGTTCATCGACCAGATAATCCCGGAGGACAAGCTCCCCTACACCCTCACGTCGTATTCCCCCTGCTTCCGCAAGGAAAAGGGCGCGCACGGCATCGAGGAGAGGGGCGTCTACCGCATCCACCAGTTCGAGAAGCAGGAAATGATCGTCGTCTGCCGTCCGGAGGAGAGCCCCGTGTGGTTCGACCGCCTCTGGCAGCACACCGTCGACCTGTTCAGGTCGCTCGATATCCCGGTCCGCACGCTCGAGTGCTGCTCCGGAGACCTCGCGGACCTCAAGGTCAAATCGGTCGACGTCGAGGCGTGGTCCCCGCGTCAGAAGAAGTATTTCGAGGTCGGCAGCTGCTCGAACCTCGGCGACGCGCAGGCGAGAAGGCTCAAAATGAGAGTCGCGGACAAGGACGGAAAGAAGTACCTGCCGCACACGCTCAACAACACCGTCGTCGCTCCGCCGCGCATGCTGATCGCGTTCCTCGAGAACAACCTTCAGCCCGATATGTCGGTCAGGATCCCGCAGCCGCTCCGCCCCTACATGGGCGGCAAGGAAGTGCTCACTCCCAACCGCGGCCCGAGGGAATAAAAGAATAATTGAGCCGGGATCTTCGGATCCCGGCTTTTTCATGCAAATGAAGACTCGGAGAGATACGCCTACGCGTCTTTTTTCGTCAGATCTTACCCGGGAATGAAAATCTGCCGAAAAAAGTAACAAAAAACTAAAGTTCACTTTAGAAAGTTTGCGTTTTTACGAAGTTTGTAAAGTGGACTTTAGAAAGTTTGCGTTTTTACGAAGTTTGTAAAGTGGACTTTAGAAAGTTCAAGCTGGAGAACTCGTTTTTTGATGTTAATAATTGACAAAACTCACCTTTTGTGTTCAAATAGTTGACAAAACGCACCGAATGAGTATAATATATAACAAGGAGGTGTGAAAAATGGCACAATCGACTTTCAGCGTCCGAATGGACGAAACTTTAAAAAAACAGTTCGACGGATTATGTCAGGAGTTCGGAATGAACGCATCCGTAGCGATCAACGTGTTTGCCCGCGCGGTAGTCAGAGAGCGCAGGATCCCGTTTGAGATCGCATCTTCCGATAATGAGATAACGAGAGAGGGCGCTTTGGACGCCATCAGAGCGTTACGCGCCCGGGCGAAGGCAAACGGAGTCAGCGGGATGACTCTTGACGAGATCAACGAAGAGATCCGCCGCGCGCGCAAGGGGATCGATGAATGAACTGTTATGCAGTGATCGACACGAACGTTTTGGTATCGGCTTTACTGTCCTCGAACGACGATGCGGCGACGGTACGGGTGCTTGAAAAACTTTTCGGCGGGGAGATCGTACCGATTTACAGCAATGAGATCACAAACGAATACAGAGAAGTTCTTCAACGCAGAAAATTCGGGTTTTCTCCCGAACTCGTCGATTATTTGCTCTCGGCGATCGAAAAGTTCGGTATTCTCGTTGATCCGACTCCGTCTGGCGTCATTCTGCCGGATATGAAAGACGTTCCGTTCTATGAGGTCGTTCTCGAAAAGAAGGACGATAACGCTTATCTCGTCACTGGAAATATCAAGCACTTCCCGAAGAAGCCGTTCATCGTGACGCCGAGAGAATTGCTTGATATACTTGAAAAACAGAAGTAATAAAGCGAGTTTTACGCAATCATACAGCAAGATCCCCAGCAAGAACGCCGGGGATCTTCGTATTCTCGTTACTATTATTTCGAAATGTCACTGGTTTGTGTCTCGAAAACTTGGTAATACTTATTTACAGTCATTTCAACCAAATCGTAAATAAGATAACTATTAATTGCAGAATCTATGTTTACAAAAGATGAGAAAAATATGGTTGAAATGATTCCTAACATATACGCTGCTTGAGTAGCCGGAAAAGCAATCCCACTTTCTACTGGTCCTATTGGAATTGGTTTGTTTTTTTCGAGCCCTGCTCTACTAAACGTTCCGTTTGCACCTACATGTATAGGTAGATGGGCGAGTTTTTTAACCTTGTTCCAACCACTTTTAGAAAAGTCGCATTGTTTTTCAATACTATGAAAAGAAACGAAATCTTGGCCTGCAAAGCACTTTGCTTTATTAGCCCATTCATAATTGCTGTTTCTATTATCATATTCCTTAAAGGCCTTTGCAACCTGTTCTCCATTGTTGTTAATAAACTCAGCAGAACAGGTTAATTCATAAAGTGTTCTCCATCGAGCTAAAGCTGCGTCCGGGAAACCATTTTCAACCAAACACATTATTTCTGCATATACCTGGATTGCCCTCCCAAGAAGGTATTTCAAGCAAATCCACGTATTTTCCTTTTCAGGTAATTCATTTTTTGAGTAACATTTTTCAACGTACTTTATGTGTTTATCAGTAAGACTCGATACGGATACTCGTAGTATTGTTGAAAGGTCAAAGCAATGTCCCCATTTATTTCTTAGGTTGTTTTGAAACAACTCTCTATCTTTAAAAACTTTTTTTATTATGTCGTTTTGAAATTCAGAATCAATTGTAGCTAGTTTAATTGATTCAGTTTTTTTTATTACATACAAACCGAATGATTTTATTTCATCAGATGAATTAGATTTATTTAATAAGTAATTGATAAAACCGGGGTTTTTTCTTTTTTCAAATTCAAGTGCTTTTTCCAAAATTTCTTTTGATGTATCCATTTATTAGAGTTCCTTTCGAAAATATGATTACATGAGAAAAAGATGTTCCAAAGCAGAGTATAAGAAAGGCAATCTGTTACAGGGGGATAAGACAAATCATCAAGTAAGTTTTATTGACTCAAGACTATCGAGAAATGCGTTCTGAATGAAATAAGTATAGTGATGGTCATATTTTTAATTATTTTCTTGACCGCAAATGAGGTTTTTATGTTTTTTGCAAATGAACCTTACACACGCCTCTACAAAATAATCGATAAATTTAGAATACTCTAACGTTGTATAAAAACTATATTCTTTCTGCTCTTTACAACCTGTTTCGAGAATATCTTCTTTCGTATTTATTTCAGTTGACCAAAAAGAATCATCGTCTTGAGCAAAAAACTGTGTTGACCAATAATCCCCATCATGTACTACCATATCACGTACCGCTTTCATAAGATTCAAAAAATGATTCAATTTGAATGGTTTATTATACTTATTGTTTTTTACTATTTGCTCAGGGCTCATTTTTTCAAATATTGACAGACCCATATACTTGAAGTGAGAGAGGATGTACGATTTCCCCTCTTCGCTGAAACTCTTTTCAAATTCTTTGTAAAATGTTTTTTTATTGTTTTCACCGGATATATTATAGAGTGAGTCCATACATGTTTTCAAAAAAAATATTCTCAGAGGATCCCTGGCAGGGCGAATTGTCTCTATATCGTTCGCCAAAGACACAAAATTGTAGATTTGAAGGATAGATAATCTGATCTGTGAATTCTTGTCGTCATAGTCAGAGGCTAACTCCATTAATCTATTTAAGTCGTTTTCGTTTTCAAAAAATGGCACATAGAAATCCTTCATTTCTTCGCTCCGTTTGTTAAGCATTGTGTATAAATCGAAATCGATTTCTTTTTCGTTTCCGGTATCCATAAAAACTCCTTCTGGCATATATTTATCATAAATAAAAAGCGTTTCCCATTAGGTTAAGAAACTATCTTAAGTATAACATACTTGCAATCGTCTGTCTATTCGCTTTCAGCATCATCATCTCGACAACTTCACTCTTATCGTTCTTGACGCATGTTGAGATTTATTGCTTTTATATGTCCGATATGGTAAAATAATATTTGAATAAAAATTAAAACCAAGAACCGGAAGAGTAAGCGATGAAAAATGTTATTCGTAGAATACAGTGCGTTTTTCTGTGCTTAGTTGTCGCATTTTGCGCGATCGTTTCGACTAACGCGGTCGGATCGATACCGAGAAAGGTGTTGTCTTCATCGGAGTCCGTCGTTAAAATCGTAGCGGAGTATCGCGACGGTTTTTCGTCGGGAAGCGGCTTTGCTGTTTCAAACGAGGACGGGCGGCTGTATTTTGCGACGAACTATCACGTTATCGAAGAAAATCCGATCGGTATCTACGTTGTAGACTCAAGCGGAGAGTTTCACGACGCGAAAGTAAAAGCGTCAGACGTCGGCAAAGACCTTGCCGTAATATATACCGAAGACCCTCTTGATTTCACTCCGTTGACTTTGAAAAAAGGGACAGTTTCCAAAGGTGACTCCGTTTATACCGTCGGGTTCCCGGCTGCAGCGGATTACATATCGGACGATTTCTCGTTTTCCAGTGAAGACGTGACCATTACGGACGGAATAGTAAGTTCCGTGCGAAACGGTATAACTGCTTATGACAAAAGCGCTGAAATGATTCAGATAAGCGCACCGATCAACTCCGGCAATTCCGGAGGACCGCTGCTCAACGAAAACGGAGACGTGATCGGAATCAACACGTACGGGGTGACCGATTCTGACGTTCAGGGCATATACTGGGCGATCTCGGTATCCGAACTGATCGACTTGATTGAGGAAAACGGTATCAGTTATAATCAGCATGCCCGATTGTTACAAATAATCACAGTTATTGTTGTTGCAGTACTGTCCGCTTGCGTGATTGTCGGGCTTATCATCATTATTATCTTGAAAAAACGAAATAGAGTCGCATTTTGCAGATATTGCGGGAAACCCGTAGAAAAAGGATGGAAGCGCTGCAATAGCTGCGGAAAAGAATTATCATAAAATCGTTTGGAGGTCGCTATGAAGTGTCTCGAATGTAAGAAGAAGATTCCGGACAACAGTGTATTCTGTCCTTATTGCGGCTGGGAAGTGAAATTGCCCGAGGAGAACATAGCCGAACGTGTCGATGAAAAGAAGGCGCTGACAGAAAGTCAGAGATTCTATGATAAAGACTACGGCTACAGCGAGGACAATCCCATTGTCGTGTCTTCCGTCGCAATGATCGGTAATTATCTGGCCTCTCTCAGAAATGAGGCGGGGGATCCTTTTGAGTGGGAATTTGAGGTGACGGATACCGGAACAAGCGTTAAGAAATACAACCTTTTCGTAAACGGTTCTTTATGCAAATCGGTTTATTTCAATCCTAACGGGAACGATTCGGAATATGTTCCCGCGGGCCTTGTGCTGGACAAAGAGGCGCTCGAAGCAAACGTCAAGGGAGTACCAGTTGAAGAAATAAGACAAAAGAAAGAACAGGCAAGAGAATCTGAGCGGGCGAAAAAAGAAAAGATCGCCGAAAGGAAAAAACGAACAAGGAAGACGGTCAAAGTGATTGCGGTAGTCGCTGCCGTTGCGCTTGTGCTTGCAGGGGCCGTCGTCGCTTTGGTATTGAATCTCGACAACATCAAATACGCGATCGCAAATGGGAAAATGAACGGCGGGGCGTACGATGAAGCTATTTCAATGTTTGACGGTCTCGGAGATTTTAAGGACTCAAAAGATTTGGTTAACGAGTGTAATTACAGAAAAGCAGAGCAATTGCTTGAAAATGGAGATTACGAATCAGCCAAAAACTTGTTTGATAGATTAGCCGGATACAAAGATTCTAAAGATTATAGTCAAGAATGTGATTATAGAACAGCCGAGCAGTTATTAGAAAATAAAGATTATCAAAACGCAGCAAACATATATGAAAAAATTATTACCTATAAAGACTCTAAGAAAAGACACGATGAGTGTCTTTATAATCAAGCGAACGATCTTTTTTCTGTCGAAAAGTATGAAGATGCGTTGAATCTGTTTGTTCAAATCCAATCCGATTATGATGTTGGGTCGAAAATCGATGACTGTTATTATCATGTTTCTAAGTATTATTATGAAAAAGGCAATTATGAAAAGTCATATGAGAACTATATTAGTTTGACAAAAAATAAAGAAGAGAATGATTTATCTGCCTATGATCTCTCATTCAAAGATGACTTGATATTGAATTACGCGAAATCTTTGATAAACAGAAACGAAAACGATAGTTTAAACAGGGCGATAGGAATACTTGCGGGAAACGATAATGAGGAAGCGAAAGAACTAATTGATCAAGCAAATACATTACTCCAAAAGAACAAATATGACAGTGCGGAAAGAATGGTGAAAAGGGGGAATTACATAAACGCAGTTCAAGCATATGAAGAATTGTCCGGTTATCTTGATTCCGACGAAAAAATACTCGAGACAAAATACGAATTCATTAAACATTATTTAGAAAAAATGAATGATAGTTTGAATTCTGCTTTAATTTTCAATGATTTGAAAACTACTATATCTTCAAGCCGTTGGAAATATTTAGACGAATGTTTTGATGAAGAGCTTTATTATCAATATGCGAAAGAATTATCTCAACTGAATTACAAAGACAGTTCGGAAATATATAGTGATTTAACAAGATGGCGAGTTGGGCTTTTAATTAACGATGAAGAAGACAGCTACGACTCAAAAAGTACCATTAGTAGAAGTGAAACGTTTTATGGTCATATTAGAGTTCAAGGTGGGGAATATGAAGAGAATACCACTCTTCAGTATCGAATAACACTGCCATCTGGTCAAGTATTATCGGATACTATTGATGATGTCAGTAGTGGTTATTCCGGATGGTGTTGCGCGTATTATAATGATTACCTGTATGGAGCAACTGGCTCTTGCAAATTCGAAATTCTTGATTCAAATGGAGAAATACTTGCTTCAGAAACAGTAAGAATAACATATTGAGTTTAGGCTGTTACTTTTGAGTTGTAAATGAGAACCGGAACGGTAGAAACCGTTCCGGTTTTTCCTCGGGTAAAAAGATACAAAAACGGGCGGGAAATCGCCCGTTTTTTTTCTGCTCGAAGGGGCGATTTAGGGGTCGAAAACCGTTGACATAAAGTATATTTATATGGTACAATTTTTACGTAATGAAACAAACGGAGGGAAAGCGATGGCCTGCCTTGAGAGATTCGCCGAAATTGCCTGCTCGCTCCCCCCGCTGTCCTCTGTCAGGGAGGAGTTCACTTCGGCGGAAGTGCCCTCTGACCCGAAAAACGGAATAACTGTACTCCCCGGCTTGGTCGACGTGCACGTGCACCTTCGAGAGCCGGGATTTTTGTATAAAGAAACGGTCGCGTCGGGGACTCTCGCCGCGGCGGCGGGCGGCTACGTCGCCGTCTGCCCGATGCCGAACGTCTCGCCGGTCCCGGACTCTCTTTCGGCGCTTGGACCGACGCTCGCGGCGATCGAAAAGGACGCCGTCGTTCGCGTTTATCCCTACGGCTCGATCACCCGCGGCGAGCGCGGCGAGGAGGTCGCGGATCTGTCCGGGATCGCCCCGTACGTGGTCGGGTTCTCCGACGACGGCGTGGGGCTTGAAGACGCCTCCCTCATGAAAGAGGCGATGACGAGAGCGGCGGCTCTCGGCAAACCCGTCGCCGCGCACTGCGAAGACCTCGCCCTTCGGGCGGGCGGGTATATCAACGACGGGCAGTACGCCCGCCTTCACGGTCACCGCGGCATCTCCGCCGAAAGCGAATGGCGGCAGATCGAGCGCGACCTCGCGCTCGCCCGCGAGACGGGCGTTTCCTATCACGTCTGCCACGTCTCGACGAAACAGAGCGTCGCGCTCATCCGCGCCGCGAAGGCGGAGGGCGTCGACGTCACGTGCGAGACCGCGCCTCACTACCTTGTTCTTTCCGACGCCGACCTTCGCGAGGACGGCGACTTCAAGATGAACCCTCCGCTCCGCTCGGAGTCCGACCGACTCGCGCTGATCGAGGGGCTGCTCGACGGAACGGTCGACATGATCGCGACCGACCACGCTCCGCACTCCGTGACGGAGAAATCGCGGGGGCTTCGCGACTCCCTGATGGGCGTCGTCGGGCTCGAGACCGCTTTCCCGGTCCTGTACACGAAGCTCGTCCTCGGCGGCGTCCTGCCGCTCTCCCGCCTCGTCGAGCTGATGAGCGGCGCGCCCGCGCGCCGTTTCCGGATCCCGCTCGATCCCGAAAACGACTGGGCGGTGTGGGACCTCTCCGAGGAATACACGGTTGACCCCGACGCCTTCAAGTCGAAGGGCAGAAGCACCCCGTTCAAGGGCATGAGCGTTTTCGGCAAATGTAAAATGACGGTCTGCGGAGGCCGCGCGGTATGGCGCGAGCCGGGCTTCGACCCTTCATTCCTCTTCGGGAAGGAGGAGCGAGAATGAAACAGGTTTATCTTACAATAGAAAAAAACGAAAAACTGACGCGGGACGTGCTCCGTTTGACGCTGACCGGCGACGCGTCCGGCGTCACAAACCCGGGCCAGTTCGTGAATATCGCGATCGACGGCTTTTATCTGCGCCGCCCGATCTCCGTTTGCGACAAAGAGGACGGAAAGATCACCCTGATATACAAAGTCGTCGGCGACGGCACCCGCGCGCTGAGCGGGGCGAAAGAGGGGACGGTCCTCGATACGCTGACCGGTCTCGGCAACGGCTACTCTCTTTCGAAATCGGGGGAAAAGCCGCTCCTGATCGGCGGCGGCGTCGGTATACCTCCGCTGTTCTGGCTCTGCCGGGAGCTTCTCAAAAACGGCGTCTCGCCGTCCGTCATCCTCGGCTTCAACACGGCTGAGGAAATATTCCTCGAAGACGAATTCCGCGCGCTCGGCGTTCCCGTCACGGTCACGACCGCCGACGGCTCCCGCGGAGTCCGCGGCTTCGTAACGGACGCGATCGGCGGCGATCACTCATACTTCTACGCTTGCGGCCCGCTCCCGATGCTGAGAGCGGTCGCCGAGGCAACTTCCTTCCCGGGCGAGATGAGCTTCGAGGAAAGGATGGGATGCGGCTTCGGCGCGTGCATGGGCTGCTCCGTGCTGACAAAGTCCGGTCCCGTGCGCGTCTGCCGCGACGGCCCGGTGATCTCAAAGGAGGACGTGATATGGTAAAAACGGAAGTCGTCCTCTGCGGGACCTCGATAAAAAACCCCGTCATTCCGGCGAGCGGCACGTTCGGCTTCGGCGCCGAATTCGCCGAGCTCTACGATATAAACTGCCTCGGATCGATCTCGATAAAGGGCACGACGGCGGAAGAACGCTTCGGCAACCCGACCCCGCGCATCGCTGAAACTCCCTCCGGGATGCTCAACGCCGTGGGGCTCCAGAATCCCGGAGCCGACCGCGTGGCGAACGAAGAACTCCCGCGCCTCGCCCGCCTCTTCGACGGTCCCGTCATGGCGAACGTCAGCGGGTTCTCCGTTTCCGATTTCATCATTGCCGTCGAAAAGCTCGATCCCGTCCCGAACGTCGGGTGGTTCGAGATCAATATAAGCTGTCCGAACGTTCATGGCGGCGGCATGGCTTTCGGTACCGACCCCGAAGCCGCCGCGGAGGTGACGGCGGCGGTCAGAGGCGTCACGAAAAAGCCGGTGATCGTCAAGCTCTCCCCCAACGTCACGGATATCGTAAAGATCGCAAAAGCGGTCGAGGCGGCGGGAGCGGACGGCGTCAGCCTTATAAACACTCTGCTCGGTATGCGGATCGACCTGAAGACTAAAAGACCGGTCCTCAGAAACCGCACGGGCGGCCTTTCGGGCCCCGCGGTCCTGCCCGTCGCTCTGCGGATGGTCTGGGACGTATACGAAGCGGTCCGAATCCCCGTCGTCGGGATGGGCGGCGTCAGCCGCGCGGAGGACGTCGTCGAGATGATGCTCGCGGGCGCGACGGCGGTTGAAGTCGGCGCGGCGAATCTGCGCGACCCGTTCGCGTGCCGGAATATCGTCCGCGATCTGCCCGAAACGATGGAAAAATACGGGATCGACGATCTATCTTCAATAATCGGAGGCGCTCACTGATGGCAAAAGACGTGATAATCGCGTGCGATTTCCCGGACGCGGAAACGACGTACGATTTTTTGAAACGATTCAAAGACAGAAAGCCGTTCGTCAAGATCGGCATGGAGCTCTTCTATTCCGAGGGTCCCGATATCGTCAGAAAGATAAAAGCGCTTGGCCATAAGGTCTTCGTCGACCTCAAGCTTCACGACATCCCGAACACGGTCAGAGGCGGTATGAGATCGCTTTCCTCGCTCGGAGCGGACATGGTCAACGTGCACGCGTCCGGCGGTTCCGCGATGATGGAGGCGGCGGTCGAGGGACTGACGGCGGGCTGCGGCCCCGAAAGACCGATCCTCATCGCCGTGACCGTTCTGACTTCGACGGACGCCGCGCGCCTCCGCGACGAGATCCTCGTCGGCGAAACGCTCGAGAAGACGGTCGACAGCTACGCCGCGCTCGCCGCGCGCTCGGGGCTCGACGGAGTCGTCTGCTCGCCGCTCGAGGCGAAAAGAGTCAAATCGGTCTGCGGCGAGAGTTTCCTCACCGTGACTCCCGGCATCAGATTCGCCGACGGGAACAGCGACGATCAGAAAAGGATCGCGACGCCGGAATTCGCCCGTGAGAACGGCTCCGACTATATCGTCGTCGGCAGGGCGGTGACGGGAGCCGCCGATCCGGTCGCGGCTTACGAAAGATGTATCGCCGGTTTTATCGGCTGAAAGGACAGGAAATGGAAAAAAAGATAGCGAAGGATCTGCTTTCGATCGGCGCGGTCTTCTTCAGACCGGACGAGCCGTTCACGTGGGCGTCGGGTATCAAGAGCCCCGTCTACTGCGACAACCGGCTGACGCTCAGCGACGTCGCCGTAAGGCGCGACGTTGAGGAAGGGCTCGCAGAGATCATCAAAGCGAACTACCCGGACGCGGAGGCGCTCATGGGAACGTCGACCGCCGGGATCGCCCACGCGGCGATAACCGCGCATCTTCTCTCGCTCCCGATGGGGTACGTGAGGGGCAGCGCGAAGGACCACGGCAGACAGAACCGGATCGAGGGACGGCTCGAGGCGGGCGAAAAGGTCGTCGTCGTCGAGGACCTGATCTCGACGGGCGGCAGCGTCCTCGAGGTCGTCGACGCGCTCCGCGAAGCGGGAGCGGAGGTCCTCGGCGTCGCGAGCATCTTCACCTACGGGATGAAGAAGGGGCTCGAACGGCTCGCCGCGGCAAACGTGAAGAACGTGTCGCTCACGAACTTCGACGCCGTCGTCCGCGTCGCGGTCGAAGAGGGATATATAAAGGACACCGACGAAGCGCGTCTTTTGAAGTTCCGCGATGACCCGTCCGACGAAAGCTGGATTGGTTGAATATAAAACTGTGAGGTCGAAAATGAGAAGTCTCATCGATATTTCCGAGCTCTCCGTCGGCGAGATCGAGGCGCTTATCGACAAGGCGGAGGCGATAATGGAGTCTCCCGCCGATTACGCCGACAAGTGCAGAGGCCGAAAACTCGCCACGCTCTTCTTTGAGCCGTCGACGCGTACGCGCCTGTCGTTCGAGGCGGCGATGTACGAGCTAGGCGGGAACGTGCTCGGCTTTTCCGAGTCGCAAAGCTCGTCCGCCGCGAAAGGCGAGAGCGTCGCGGACACCGCGAGGACGGTCTCCTGCTACGCCGACATCATCGCGATGCGCCACCCGAAGGAGGGCGCGCCGCTCGTCGCTTCGGTCAACGCGTCAGTTCCGGTCATCAACGCAGGAGACGGCGGCCACAACCACCCGACGCAGACGCTCACCGACCTGCTCACCATCGAGCGCGAGAAGGGGCGGCTCACCGACCTGACCGTCGGTATCTGCGGAGACCTGAAATTCGGCAGAACGGTCCACTCGCTGATCTCCGCTCTGTCCCGTTACGAGGGCGTCAGGTTCATCCTCATCTCTCCCGCGGAGCTCAAAATACCGGGCTACGTCAGGGACGGCGTCTTAAAGAAAAACTCCGTTCCGTTCGAGGAGACGACGGATCTCGACGGGTCGATAGCATCGCTCGACGTGCTCTACATGACGAGAGTGCAGAGAGAGCGCTTCTTCAACGAGGAGGATTACCTCCGCCTCCGCGACAGCTACATCCTGACGGCGGCGAAGATGGGGGCGGCGAAATCCGACATGACGGTCATGCACCCGCTTCCGCGCGTCAACGAGATCGCCTACGAGATCGACTCCGACCCGCGCGCCGCGTATTTCAGACAGGTGATGTACGGCAAGTTCATAAGGATGGCGCTCATCCTCAAACTGCTTGAGATAGAGTAAGGGGGAATCGGCGATGAAAATAGACGCGATAAAAGACGGCATCGTCATCGACCACATCACCGCGGGGCGCGGTATGACGCTTTACAACTACCTCGGGCTCGACGCGCTCGACTGCACGGTCGCCCTGATCAAGAACGTATCGAGCAGCAAAATGGGCAAAAAGGACATAATCAAGATCGACGCGGATTTCGGCGTCGACACCGACGTTCTCGGCTACGTCGACCCGGGCGTCACGGTCAACGTGATCAAAAACGGCGAGATAGTCGAGAAAAAGAAGATAGAACTTCCCGAGATCCTGAACGGGGTGATCAGATGCAAGAATCCGAGGTGCATAACCTCGACGGAGCACTCCCTGCCTCAGCGTTTCCGCCTGACGGACCCGTCGGGACCCGTTTACCGGTGCGTCTGGTGCGAGGCGCGCGCCAAAACCGATTTCGATAACAAGTGAGGTACGGAATATGAAAAAAGTTGCCGTTATCATGGGAAGCGACAGCGACCTTCCGGTCGTTGAGGGAGCTTTCGGTATCTTTGAGAAATTCGGCGTCCCCTACGACGTCTTTATACTGAGCGCGCACCGCACGCCGGACGAGGT
Source organism: Clostridia bacterium (assembly GCA_017545225.1). Lineage (GTDB taxonomy): Bacteria > Bacillota > Clostridia > Oscillospirales > CAG-272 > RUG11130. The sequence goes on along the minus strand of JAFWPR010000145.1, from coordinate 18,316 downwards.
CAGGGCTCTCGCGTCTTCGGCGCGGGAAAACGGCTACGGCGTGCTGATCGCCGCGGCGGGCATGGCGGCGCACCTCGCGGGAGCCGTCGCCGCGGTCACGACGCTTCCCGTCATCGGGATCCCGGTGAAGTCGGGACCGTTCGAGGGGCTCGACGCGCTTCTCTCGACCGTCCAGATGCCGAGCGGCATCCCCGTCGCGACCGTCGCCGTAAACGGAGCGAAGAACGCGGCGATCCTCGCCGTCGAGATCCTCTCCGTCACGGACGGGGAACTCGCGAGGGAGCTCGACGGGTACAGACGCGAAGGCGCCGCGAACGTGCTGAAAAAGAACGAAGAGATCGGCAGCAAATACCGCTCGTAATTACTTTTGATCTTTTCGTTTCTCACCTCATCCGTCTTCTCGTCTGCTTGCTCCGCAAGCAGGATAAAGATCTCTTGAAATGGGACCCGACCCATTTCACCCGGCTTCGCCGGGACGAGAACTTTACGGTAAAGGACTCCTTCCGTCACGGCTTCGCCGCGCCACCTCCCTCAAGGAGGGAGGCAAAATTGCCGTGACGCGAAGTGAAACGGGGAAAGCCAAGGCTCCCTCCCCGAGGGAGCTGTCAACCTTCTTGCGCAGCAAGAAGAGGTGACTGAGGGAGTTATTCACCGATCAGGTTGCGTGGCAATGTCTAAATCAATAAACCAAAAGGAGATAAATAAAAGTGAAAAAACTTGAACAGATCTACGAGGGCAAGGCAAAGAAAGTATACGCGACCGACGACGCGGATCTCGTGCTCGTCGAGTACAAGGACGACGCGACCGCGTTCAACGGGCTGAAAAAAGGCACGATCGCGGGCAAGGGCGTCATCAATAACAAGGTCACCAACCACATGATGCGGATGCTCGAGGGCGAAGGCGTCCCCACTCATTACGTTGAGGAGCTTTCCGACCGCGAAACGCTCGTCAAGAAAGTCTCGATCGTACCGCTCGAGGTCATCATCCGCAATATCTCCGCCGGATCGTTCGCGAAGAGATACGGCGTCGAGGAGGGCATCACGTTCGCCGAGCCGACGATCGAATTCTCCTACAAGAACGACGATCTCGGCGATCCGCTGATCAACGCTTATCACGCCGTCGCGCTCGGCCTCGCCACATGGGACGAGATAGAGACGATCAAAAAATACGCCTTCAAAGTCAACGATTTCATGAAAAAATATCTCATCGAACTCGGTATAAAGCTCGTCGACTTCAAGCTCGAGTTCGGCAAGACTTCGGACGGCACGATCGTCCTCGCCGACGAGATCTCCCCCGACACATGCAGGTTCTGGGACAAGGACACGAACGAGAAACTCGACAAGGACCGCTTCAGAAGAGATCTCGGAGGCGTCGAAGACGCGTATCAGGAGATCATGAGAAGGCTGATGGGCAACTGAACTTATAATAACGGAGGAATAAATGGCATCGATTCACGAGGAATGCGGAGTGTTCGGTATCTTCGCACAGGAGAAGGCAAAACTCGCACAGACGGTCTACTACGGCCTCTTCTCGCTTCAGCACAGGGGGCAGGAGAGCTGCGGCATCGTCGTCAACGACGACGGCGTTTTCAACACCTATAAGGACAACGGTCTCGTCGGCGACGTGTTCACGCGCGACGTTATCGAAAAACTCGGCGAGGGGAATATGGCGATAGGCCACGTCCGCTACGGAACGACGGGCAGCACGGGCAGAGTGAACGCCCAGCCGATCGTCGTCAACCACGTAAAGGGGCGCATGGCGCTCTGCCACAACGGCAACCTCACCAACTCATACGACCTTCGCACGCAGCTTGAGCTCGAGGGATCGATCTTCCACATGACGAGCGACACCGAGGTCATCTCGTATATCATCACCAAAGAGCGTCTGACCTCCCAGTCGATCGAGGAGGCGGTCAACCGCGCGATGAACAAACTCAAGGGGGCGTATTCTCTCGTCATCATGTCCCCGGCGAAGATGATCGCCGTCCGCGACCCCGGCGGGTTCCGCCCGCTCTGCATAGGCAAAAGGGCGAACGGAGACTGGGTCATCGCGTCCGAATCGTGCGCTCTCGATTCCGTCGGAGCGACGTTCGAGCGTGACGTGGAGCCCGGCGAGATCATCGTCTTCGATTCGGAGGGCGTCCGCTCGATCAGAGACCACTGCGGAACGGAGGATCATTCCCTCTGCGTATTCGAATACATCTATTTCGCACGCCCCGACTCGGTGATAGACGGCGTTTCCGTCCACGAGGCGCGCGTGCGCGCGGGGACGTTCCTCGCGATCGAGCATCCGGTCATGGCGGACGTCGTCATCGGCGTTCCGGACTCGGGACTCGACGCCGCGATCGGCTACGCCCGTCAGTCGGGCATCCCGTACGGCATCGGACTCATCAAGAACAAATACATAGGGCGGACGTTCATCGCTCCCGGCCAGAAGACGAGGGAGGACAAGGTCAGGATCAAGCTGAACCCCGTCCCGTCCGTCGTCAAGGGCAAGCGCGTCGTGATGGTCGACGACTCGATCGTACGCGGCACGACCTGCGGGCGGATCGTCAAACTCCTGCGCGACGCGGGAGCGACCGAGGTCCACATGAGATCGTCCGCGCCGCAGTTCCTCAACCCCTGCTATTACGGAACGGACATCGACTCGCGGGAGAACCTGATCGCCTGCCACTACTCCGTTGAGGAGATGGCGAAGATCATCGGAGTCGACTCGCTCGGCTTCCTCTCCGTCGACAACGTGAAAAAGATCGCTTCGGACAGAACGGTCAAGGGGCTCTGCTCCGCGTGCTTCAACGGCGAATATCCGACGCCCGTCCCCGAAAAGACGGCGAAAAACAGATTTGAGCAGAAGATAAGCGAGGGAAAAAAGGATGAAAAGCTACAGTGAGGCGTACCGCGAAGCGGGAGTCGACATAACGGCGGGCTACCGCGCCGTCGAGCTTATGAAAGCTCATATCGCGCGGACTCTCACCCCCGCCTGCTCCGCGATAGGCGGGTTCGGCGGCACGTTCGAGCTCGACGTCGCGGGGATCCCTCATCCCGTTCTCGTCAGCGGGACGGACGGAGTAGGCACGAAGCTGAAGCTCGCGTTCCTGACGGACAAGCACGACACGGTCGGTATCGACTGCGTCGCGATGTGCGTCAACGATATAATCTGCTGCGGAGCGAAGCCGCTCTTCTTCCTCGACTATATCGCGTGCGGAAAGAATATCCCCGAGCGGATCGCAGCGATCGTCTCCGGCGTCGCGGAGGGCTGCGTTGAGGCCGGGGCTTCGCTGATCGGCGGCGAGACCGCCGAGATGCCGGGCTTCTATCCCGAGGACGAATACGACCTCGCGGGCTTCGCCGTCGGCGTCGTGGACCGCGACGCGGTCATAGATAAAGAAACCACAAAAGCGGGCGATATTCTGATCGCTCTTCCGTCGTCGGGCGTCCACTCGAACGGCTTCTCTCTCGTCAGACGCGTGTTCCGCGTAGGCGAGGATCCCGCCGTTCTCGAATATTCCGAAAAACTCGGCGCCTCGGTCGCCGAAACGCTCCTCACCCCGACGAAGATATACGTGAAGCCGATGCTCGCGCTCTTTGAGAAGATAAGGCCGCACGGCGTCTCGCACGTCACGGGCGGCGGCTTTTACGAGAACATCCCGCGCAGCATCCCGGACGGCCTGTCGGCAGTCATTGAAAAGTCGTCCCTCCGTATCCTCCCGATCTTCGATCTTATCAAAGAGCGGGGCGGGATCTCCGAGCGCGATATGTTCAACACGTTCAACATGGGCGTCGGAATGACGGTCACCGTCGCGGAGTCCGACGCCGACGAGGCGCTCCGCATCCTCCGCGAAGCGGGCGAGGACGCCTACGTCATAGGCAGGATCGAAAAAGGCGAAGAGAAGGTAGTCATATGCTGAGGGACAAAGTGAGGATCGCCGTCCTCGTATCGGGCGGCGGAACGAACCTTCAGGCGCTGATCGACGCGCAGAAATCGGGGATCATAAAAAGCGGGCAGATCGTCGCAGTGATCTCGAGCAACAAGGACGCCTACGCTCTCGAGAGGGCGAAAAACGCGGGCATCCCGACGACGGTCGTGGCGAGAAAGACGCATCACGGCAAAGAGGACTTCGAGGCCGATCTGATCCGCGCGATCGACTCGGCGGGTGCCGAGGTCATCGTCCTCGCGGGGTTCATGTGCATCCTGAGCGCGAAATTCACGAAGAAATACGAAAACCGCATCCTCAACGTCCATCCGTCGCTCATCCCGTCGTTCTGCGGCGAGGGATTCTACGGCCTGCGCGTCCACGAGGCGGCGCTCGCCTACGGAGTGAAGGTCACCGGCGCGACGGTCCATCTCGTCAACGAGATACCGGACGGAGGAAAGATAATAATGCAGAAGGCTGTCGAGATATCCGAGGACGACACGCCCGAAACGCTTCAAAAGAAAGTCATGAGGGAGGCGGAATGGATCATCCTTCCGCGCTCCGTCGAACTGATATGCGAAAAAATCAAGGAGGAAGAAAAATGAGTGACGTTTACGCCGTGAAAACGGTAAAAGAGACGCTCGCGGGCAACCCCTACGTCGGGCGCGGGATAATAACGGGGCTCGCCGCCGACGGCGAACGCTCCGTCTTCGCGTACTTCATAATGGGAAGGAGCGAGAACAGCCGCAACAGAGTTTTCATCGAGGAGGGCGACGATCTGCGCACCGCGCCTTACGACGAGTCGAAGGTAAAGGACCCGTCCCTCATTATTTACTACCCCGTGAGAACGCTCGGGTCCGGCGTCGTCGTAACGAACGGCGACCAGACCGACACCGCCGCGGAGTTCATCAAAGCCGGAAAATCGTTCTCCGAGGCGATGGCGACGCGCGAGTTCGAGCCGGACGCCCCGAACTTCACCCCGCGCATCAGCGCGTACCTCAAAAACGAGCCTTTCTCGTACGAAATGAGCATTCTGAAGAGCGCGGACGCGGAGGGCACCGGCTGCAACAGATTCACGTTCTCTTACTCGCCGACTCCGGGCGTCGGCCACTTCCTCCACACCTACGAGACCGACGGGAACCCGCTCCCGACCTTCCGCGGAGAGCCCGAACGCGTCTTCCTGCGCGACTCCGTGAGAGAGCTCGCGTACGACATCTGGGAAAATCTTGACGAAGAGAACAAAATATCCCTGTACGTCCGCTTCACCGACCTCAAAACGGGGCGGTACGACAGAGAACTGATAAACAAAAACGTGTGAGGTGACGGGAAGATGAAAGAATTCGAACTCAAATACGGAATGAACCCGAACCAGAAACCGGCTAAGATCTTCATGGAGGACGGAGGCGATCTCCCGATCGAGATTTTGTCCGGCCGTCCCGGTTTCATCAATTTCCTCGACGCATTCAATTCGTGGCAGCTCGTAAAAGAGATAAAAGAGGCGACGGGGCAGGTCGCCGCTGCGTCGTTCAAGCACGTCTCCCCGACGTCCGCGTCGGTCGGCACGCCGCTTGACGACGATCTCAAAAAGATGTGCTTCGTCGACGATATCGAGGGACTCGACTCCTCTCCGCTCGCCTGCGCGTACGCCAGAGCGCGCGGAACGGACAGAATGTGCTCGTTCGGCGATTTCATCGCCCTGTCCGACGTCTGCGACGAGGTCACCGCGTCGATCATCAAGAGGGAAGTCTCCGACGGCGTCATCGCACCCGGCTACACTCCCGAGGCGCTCGAGATCCTGAAAACGAAGAGAAAAGGGAACTACAACATAATCGCGATCGACCCCTCGTACGTCCCCGCCGAGCGCGAGAGAAAACAGGTCTTCGGCATCACGTTCGAGCAGGGAAGGAATAATTTCAAGATCAACGCGGAACTGCTCTCCAATATCGTCACTAAAAATAAAGAACTCCCCGAGTCGGCGAAGCGCGACCTGATCGTCGCTCTTCTGACTCTGAAATACACGCAGTCCAACTCGGTCTGCTACGCGGTCGACGGCCAGGCGATCGGCGTCGGCGCGGGACAGCAGTCGCGAATCCACTGCACGCGCCTCGCGGGAACGAAGGCGGACACGTGGCAGCTTCGCCGCCACGAGAAAGTCCTGAATCTCCCGTTCATCCCGACGCTTGCGAGAGCGGAGCGCGACAACGTGATCGACGGATACATCAACAAGAACGAGCTCGACGTCTGCGCCGACGGCGTATGGCAGAACTTTTTCACCGTGCGCCCCGACCCGCTCACCCGTGATGAGATGAGAGAATATCTCGACGGCATCCGCGGCGTATCGCTCGCGTCCGACGCGTTCTTCCCGTTCGACGACAATATCGAGAGGGCGAGGGCAAGCGGCGTCGACTTTATCGCCGAGCCCGGCGGCTCGATCCGCGACGATCTCGTGATCGAATGCTGCGACAAATACGGCATCGTCATGGCGTTCACCGGAATGCGTCTGTTCCACCACTGATAATACGGAGGGTCCTGAAATGAACTTTTTTGAAAAACTGTCGGAATTTGATCCCGAAGTCGCGTCGGCCTGCGACGCCGAGCTGAAAAGGCAGAGAGGGAATATCGAACTCATCGCTTCGGAGAACATAGTCTCCGAGGCGGTCCTGCTCGCCGCGGGCACGCCCCTCACGAACAAATACGCAGAGGGCTTCCCGGGCAAGAGATACTACGGCGGATGCGAATGCGTCGACGTCGTCGAGAATATCGCCCGCGACCGCGCGAAAGCGCTCTTCGGAGCGGAGCACGCGAACGTTCAGCCGCACTGCGGCGCGTCCGCGAATCTCGCCGTCTTCTTCGCGCTTCTTCAGCCGGGCGACACGGTGATGGGAATGGACCTCGCCAACGGCGGCCACCTCTCGCACGGTTCTCCCGTCAACATCTCCGGCAAATACTTCAACGTCGTGCCGTATACGCTCAATCCCGAGACGGAGACGATCGACTACGACCGAGTACGACAGACGGCTCTCTCGTGCCGTCCGAAGATGATAATCGCGGGCGCCAGCGCGTACCCGCGCGTCATCGACTTCAAGAGATTCCGCGAGATCGCGGACGAGGTCGGCGCGTATCTTATGGTCGACATGGCTCACATCGCGGGACTCGTCGCGGCGGGACTGCACCCGTCGCCCGTTCCGTACGCCCACGTCGTCACGACGACGACTCACAAGACGCTCCGCGGTCCGCGCGGCGGTATGATCCTCTGCCGAGAGGAGCTCGCGAAGCAGATCGACAAAGCGATCTTCCCGGGAACGCAGGGCGGTCCGCTCATGCACATCATCGCCGCCAAGGCCGTCGCTCTCGGCGAGGCGCTGACGGACGAATTCAAAAACTATCAGAGACGGATCGTCGAGAACGCGAAGGTCCTCGCCGACTCGATGATAAACGAGGGCTTCCGCCTCGTCTCCGGCGGCACGGACAACCACCTGATGCTCGTCGACCTCCGTCCGTTCGGCATCACCGGCAAGGATATGGAGAAGCGGCTCGACGAGGTCCGCATCACCGTAAACAAGAACACGATCCCGAACGATCCGCAGAGCCCGTTCGTAACGAGCGGTATCAGAGTCGGCACTCCCGCCGTCACCTCGCGCGGCTTCGGTACGGAACAGATGAAGACCGTCGCCCGTCTTATCGGCGACGTTGCGAGAGATTTCGAGGGGACTCGCGAGCGAGTGACCCGTGAGGTCGCCGCGCTTTGCGAAAAATTCCCGATCTATTCCTGAAAGGGTGAATAAAGTGAAGATACTCGTAGTCGGCGGAGGCGGCAGAGAGCACGCCATAATCAAAAAACTCAGGGAGAGCCCGAGGGCGGAGAAGATATACGCCGCTCCCGGCAACGGAGGCATATCGCGCGACGCGGAGTGCGTCCCGATATCCGCGTCCGAGGTCGACGGGATCGTCTCGTTCGCCGTCAGAGAGGGTATTGATTTCGCCGTAATAGCTCCGGAGGACCCGCTCGTCCGCGGAGCGGTCGACAAGCTCGCCGCCGCGGGCATCCCCGCGTTCGGCCCGACGGCAGACGCCGCGATACTCGAGGGGAGCAAGATCTTCGCAAAGAATTTCATGAAGCGGCACGGGATACCGACCGCTTCGTTCGCCGAATTCTCCGACGCGGACACGGCGATCGCGTATCTCGAGAGGTCGTCTTTCCCCATCGTCGTAAAGGCGGATGGGCTTGCCGCGGGCAAGGGCGTCATCATCGCGGAGGATCTTGACGAGGCGAAAGACGCCGTCAGATCGATGATGGAGGACGGCGCGTTCGGCGACAGCGGCCTGCGCGTCGTCATCGAGGAATATCTGACGGGACCCGAGGTCTCCGTCCTCGCGTTCTGCGACGGAGAACACGTTTTCCCGATGGTCTCGTCGATGGACCACAAGAGGGCGCACGACGGCGACGAGGGACCGAACACAGGCGGCATGGGAACCGTCGCGCCGAATCCGTTCTACACGGAAGAGGTCGCCGCGGAGTGCATGGAAAAGATCTTCAGACCGACTGTCCTCGGAATGAAGGAAGAGGGCAGACCGTTCAGGGGATGCCTGTACTTCGGTCTGATGATAACCGAAAACGGCCCGTACGTGATAGAGTACAACTGCCGTTTCGGCGATCCGGAGACGCAGGTCGTCCTGCCGCTCCTCGACTGCGATCTGCTCGACGTCATGGAAAAGGCGGCGACGGGAACGCTCGCCGAGGGCGACGTGAAGATAAAGGACGGGTGCGCCTGCTGCGTCATTATGGCGCACGTCGGGTATCCCGGAAAATACGAATCCGGGTTTGAGATCGATATACCCGAGGATATCGAAAGGGACGTTTACGTCGCGGGCGGGAAGCTCGAGGGCGGCAAACTGATCTCCGGCGGCGGCAGAGTGCTCGGCGTCACGGCGGCGGGCGGGACGCTCGCCGAGGCCGTGAGCGGCGCGTACGAAAAGGTCGGCCGCATCGGATTCCCGAATTCGTTCTACCGCCGCGACATAGGGGCAAGAGCGCTTTCGGCGGAGAAAGACAGTTAAAGGAGCGAGCGGAATGGTTTATCGCCTGTTTGTTGAAAAAAAGGAAGGGCTCTCCCCCGAGGCGGATATCCTCCTCGGCGAGATAAGGGAGATCCTCGGTATCAGGGAACTCGACTCCCTGCGCATACTCAACCGATACGACGCGGAGGGGTTGTCGGAGGCGGACTTCGAGGGCGCCGTCGGTACGGTCTTTTCCGAGCCGCAGACCGACCGCGTTTACCGCGAGACGGCGCCCGATCTCGGGGACGCTTACGTCTTCGCTGCAGAATACCTCCCCGGTCAGTTCGATCAGCGGGCGGACTCCGCCTCCCAGTGTATCGCGCTCATGACGCGCGGCAACCGTCCCGCGGTCCGCAGCGCGAAAGTGTACGCTCTTTACGGAGACCTGACGGACGCGCAGATCGCCGCGGTCAAAAAGCACGTGATAAACCCGGTCGACTCGCGCGAGGCGTCGCTTTCCAAGCCCGCCACGCTCAGAACGGATTACGCCGAGCCCGACCCGGTCGAAACGCTCGACGGCTTCTGCGACGCGTCCGTTCCGGCGGAAGATATCGTCAAAAAATACGGCCTCGCGATGGACGCGGCCGACGTCGAATTCTGCAGGCGCTATTTCAGAAGCGAGGGAAGGGAGCCGACGCTCACCGAGCTGCGCGTGATCGACACTTACTGGTCGGATCACTGCCGTCACACCACGTTTCTGACGACGATCGACAGCGTCAAATTTGACGATCCCGCGATCGAAAAAACGTACCGCGAATACCTGAGGACGAGAGAACAACTCGGCGTCACGAAACCCGTGACCCTCATGAATATCGCCACTCTCGCCGTGAAAAAACTGAAGGCGGAGGGCAAACTCGACGCTCTCGACGAATCGGACGAGATAAACGCCTGCACGGTGAAGATAAACGTCGAGATCGACGGCAAATCCGAGCCGTGGCTGCTTCTCTTCAAAAACGAGACGCACAACCACCCGACGGAGATCGAACCGTTCGGCGGCGCGGCGACCTGCATCGGAGGCGCGATCAGAGACCCGCTCTCGGGCAGATCGTACGTATACGCCGCGATGCGCGTGACGGGCGCGGGCGATCCCACCGCTCCGGTCGAGGCGACGAGGCACGGCAAGCTCCCGCAAAGGAAACTCTGTACCACCGCCGCGGCGGGCTACTCCTCGTACGGCAACCAGATCGGGCTCGCGACGGGTATCGTCGACGAGATCTATCACCCCGGTTACGAGGCGAAAAGGATGGAGATCGGCGCGGTGATCGCGGCAACTCCCCGTGAGTCGGTCAGGCGCGAGACTCCCGCTCCCGGCGATCCCGTCATCCTCGTCGGAGGCAGAACGGGCCGCGACGGATGCGGCGGCGCGACCGGCTCGTCCAAATCGCACGAGGCGACGTCGATCGAGACGTGCGGCGCGGAGGTACAAAAGGGCAACGCCCCCGAGGAGAGAAAACTTCAGCGGCTGTTCCGCGACCCGGAAGCCGCCCGGATGATAAAAAGATGCAACGACTTCGGAGCGGGCGGCGTTTCCGTCGCCATAGGCGAACTCGCGGACGGTCTGTCCGTCGACCTCGACCTCGTTCCGAAGAAATACGAGGGCCTCGACGGGACCGAACTCGCGATCAGCGAATCGCAGGAGAGGATGGCGGTCGTCACCTCGCCCGAGGACGCGGAGAAGTTCATCGCGATCGCCGAAAGAGAGAACCTCGAGGCGACCGTCGTCGCTTGCGTCACGGAGGAAAAACGGCTCACGATGAGATGGCGCGGAGACGTTATCGTCGATCTCTCGCGCGAATTCCTCTCGTCCAACGGCGCCGAAAAGCACGTCACGGCGCGCGTCGCCGAGGCGGAAAAATACGAAAAAGAGATCCCCTCCTCGTTCGGGGAAGGGATGAAGAATACCGTATCCGATCTGAACGCCTGCTCCCGCAGGGGCCTTATCGAGCGGTTCGACTCGACGATAGGCGCGGGAACCGTCCTGATGCCGCTCGGCGGCAAGAATCAGGCGACCCCGTCTCAGGCGATGGTCCACAAGATCTCGACCGTGAAGGGAGAGACGGACGACGTGTCCGTCATGGCGTGGGGCTTCGATCCGTATCTTTCGGAGAAGAGCCCGTATCACGGCGCGTATCTCGCCGTTGTATCGTCCGTCTCAAAGCTCGTCGCGGCGGGCGCGTCTCCCGACGGCGTGTATCTCACGTTCCAGGAATATTTTGAAAAACTCGGCGCCGACCCCGACAAATGGGGCAGACCGCTCTCCGCTCTTCTCGGCGCGTTCCGCGCGCAATGCGAATACGGTATCGGCTCTATCGGCGGCAAGGACTCCATGAGCGGCACGTTCGAGGATATAAGCGTGCCCCCGACGCTCGTCTCGTTCGCCGTCACGACGGACAAGGCGGACGTGATCATATCGGGAGACCTCAAGAGAGCGGGCGACCGCGTTATCGTCCTCGCGCCGGAGTTCGGCGCGGACGGGCTGCCCGGGGCCGCCTCGCAGAGGGAAGTGTGGAATACGGCGGTGCGTCTCGTACGCGAAGGCAAGGCGGTCGCGGCTTACGCGCCCGGAGCGGGCGGCGCGGCAGAAGCGATCGCGAAAATGTGCTTCGGCAACGGACTCGGTTTCAGATTCGCGGACGTTCCGCTCGATGAGATATTCGCCCCCGCGTTCGGCTCGCTGATCCTCGAGGTCACGGAAGACGTCGGGGTCGGCAAAGTTCTCGGCGAAGTCACAGAAAGCGCGGAGATCGCGCGCGGGGACGAGGCGGTCGGCCTCGGCGAGATAAAGAAGCTCTACGACGCGCGCCTCGAGGGCGTTTACCCCGTGAACGTACCCGGAAACGCGGGCGGAAAAGTGGAGAACGTATCGTTTTCGGCAAATGCCGTAAAAGCCCCCGCGATCCTCGTTGAAAAGCCGAAGGTCGTCATCCCCGTCTTCCCCGGCACGAACTGCGAATACGACAGCGCGCGCGCCGTCGAAGAGGCGGGAGCGATCGCCCAAACGGTCGTTATCGAGAACGTGACCGCGGACGGAGTGGACCGCAGCGTCGAGCGGATGGCAAGAGCGATCGGAGAGGCGCAGATGATCTTCATCCCCGGCGGATTCTCGGGCGGCGACGAGCCGGACGGCTCCGGCAAGTTCATCACGGCGTTTTTCAGAAACGACGCGGTCAGGGCGGAAGTCGACGCGCTCCTCACCCGCCGCGACGGTCTGATCTGCGGCATCTGCAACGGCTTCCAGGCGCTCGTCAAGCTCGGCCTCGTGCCGTACGGCAGGATCACCGAGGCGAAGGCCGACGACCCGACGCTGACGTTCAACACGATCAGCCGCCACCAGTCGCGCATCGTCAGGGTGCGCGTGGCGTCGAATATGTCCCCGTGGCTCGCGGAGACGCACCCCGGCGACGTGTTCAGCGTGCCGATCTCCCACGGCGAGGGCAGATTCTTCTGTTCGGACGAATGGGTGAGGAAGCTCAAGGAGAACGGTCAGATCGCGACGCAGTACGCGGACGCCGACGGCGACGCGACGGCGGATATCGACTTCAACCCGAACGGCTCCGTCCTCGCGATCGAGGGGATCACGTCCCCCGACGGCCGCGTCTTCGGCAAGATGGGTCACGCCGAGCGCGTAGGGAAGTGGCTTTACAAGAACGTCCCCGGGAACTACGATATGGGGATGTTCAGAGCGGCGGTCAGGTATTTCAAAGGATAATTGATATCAATGAAAAACGGTCCCGCACGCCGTACGGCGTGCGGGGTTGTTTAATATCACAGGTCTTTGACAGGATCACAAATCGGTGATAAAATAAAGTGGACTTTAGATTTGCACCGGTTTGGAGCTGAGTATGGAATATTTCAAACCGGATCCGGAACGATAAGTTTAATAATTGTTTTTCAGCTGACAATGACGAAGGATCATATGCGGCGTTGGTTTTTTTAGCGAGGTGTTGAAGATGAAGAAAACAATTACAACAGTATTATATATCATGTTATTTGTGTTTTCGACTGGTTTGGCATTGCTTTCGGTTTGTATGGGTAAAATAACCGTGGCAGAAACAACCATTCTTCCCACCGGTTTTTCAATGGTTGTTGGATTATTGCTGGTGTTCTTAACAGTCAATACCGTAGGATTACCGATAGCGGTTATGATATTGGACAAGCGTTTACTGAAAAAAATAATTGCCCTTTTATTTGTATTCTGTTCTTTGTTTTTTTCCTTTATCTTACCTAATATGAACTCTTTTTGCATGCAAAACTATAATTCAAATCTCAAATACAGACAAGAGTTCATTGATGGCTATTTATCAGGATCGGAAAAACCTAAAGAGTACTACCCCGGGAGATATTTGGTCAGTAATTCAATATCGTCATCCGGGGCTGTAAAAATCGGAAGAATAGGACAATCAAAGGTGTTTGTTTTTCGTGTCAACTACGGGTTTTTCCCTCGTTACGTAATGTATGTAAGCGAGGAATGTGACCCTGAAGCAACTATTATGACGGACTATCCCGGATTTACATTATCAGGATATCGTATAATTTACCGTTTAAGTGACAAATGGTTTTTTGTGCGTTGAATTATGATAACTGGCATTCGGAAAGCGCATCAGATGCTTACATACGAGCTAAGTGCGAAGTCGCTCGAATCGAACCCCGAGTTACGGCGATGCCGTAACTCCTAAAAAACGCCTGCTTTGCAGTCGTTTTTTGCGGCGCATTATTTGGGAATACTGTTTTTTCAATAGCGCAACCGGACGAAAAACTGCGCGGTGCGCAGTTTTTGGCGAGCTCGATGCGAAGTCGGCTCGAATCGAACCCCGAGTTACGGCGATGCCGTAACTCCTAAAAAACGCCTGCGTTGCAGTCGTTTTTTGCGGTGCATTATTTGGGCATACTGTATTTTCAACGGCGCAACACGACGAAAACTCCAATGAAGAAACTGTTATCATAAAAAATCGAACTCCCGGTTGCGCATAATTCAGCGATATTCTTGCACACCGCAGCGCATTATCCCGCAAAGTTTTCCGTTGTCTAACAAGCGCAAAATGCGCTCTGCGCATTTTGGCTCGAATCGAACCCCGTGTTGCGCACAGTTGAGCGGGTGTCTTGCACACTGTGGCGCAACACGCCGAAAAAATGACCGCAGAGCGGTCATTTTTTGCGCGAGTCCTCTGTGAAGTCTCTGTCATCTCCATAAAGAAAGAGCACGCTGTGCGTGCTCTTTCTTTATGGAGGCGGCGAGAATCGAACTCGCGTCCGAAAACCTATTCTCATGACTTTCTCCGGGTGCATTTCACCGTTTGATCTCCCTTGCGCGACGCCGGTGAACGGGCTTCGCGCTCGGCAGCCTTTTAGTGCATGACGGCCTCAAAGGCTAAAGGGCCGTTCACGTCCGCCGCAAAAAATGATGCCGCGCGAAATAGTCGCGCCCGCTTAAGCGGAGCCCGGGAGGTGCGGCGCCTCACGGGGGGCAGCTGCGATTACGCAGCGGCTGCTAATTTGTTGTTAGCGTTTAATTTAAGGTTAGGGCTTTTAAAGAGTTTCCCCGGCTCTACCCGCTTATCATGATTCAAAATCCCCGTCGAAACCATTACGCCCCCGTCAGTATCTTTCGCCTCCCCGGGAAGAGCGCTCGATCTCTCTTTCGGCGGAACGCTTCGCGTCTGCTTCTCTTTTGTCGTAAAGCTTTTTGCCTTTGCAGAGGCCGACTTCCATTTTGACGTTCGAACCGGAAAAGTACAGAGACAGCGGGATCAGGGTATAACTGTCTCTCGTTACGTACTGACCGAGCTTCAGGATCTCACGCTTGTGCATAAGGAGCTTCTTGTCGCGCAGAGGGTCTTTATTGAAGATATTGCCCTTTTCGTAGGGGCTGATATGCACCCCGACCGCGAAGAGTTCTCCCTTTTTGATCTGACAGTACGAGTCCTTGAGATTGACCGCGCCCGCGCGGACGCTCTTTACCTCGGTGCCGAAGAGGGCGACGCCCGCCTCGTACGTTTCCTCGACGAAATAGTCGTGGCGCGCTTTTCTGTTTACGGCTATGACCTTGCCGCCCGTCTTTTTCTGAGCCGTCGTTCCCACCCCCTTCCGAGCGAAAGTAAAAGTATTATACTACAATCCCCCCGCGATTTCAAGGGGATTTTATCAAAAGGAGACTCCCGCGTCCCCCGATCGCGCCGCTTTCGGGGCCCCTCAGGCGCTTTCCGATCAAATTTCACGAAAATGATGCAATCAGTTTGTTGACAAAGCGTCCGCGAGGACAACGCGGCGAGTATCGCGCTTCACGAAAAACTCGGCTTCGAGGTCGTCTTCCGCTGCTTCAACAAGAGCGGAAAACCGATCCGGATATACGTCAGGAGCCTTTAGATTTCTGATCGGATCAGATTGCGCGATGCACTGTTCATACATGATTTGCGATTCTTGAATACCGTCTGCCGTGTCTGGCATAATATTCGTGGAAATATTGCGTCAAGACGCGGTTTTTTATTGTCTGACGTTGATTTTTGATCCCGAGTGTGATATTATTATCTCGTGGAAAAAGTGCGTCACGACGCACAAAATCATTGAGGGATGATAAAATGGAAATTGCAAGAGACTATTATTTGAAGCAATTGATCGAAAAAAAAGATAACGGCCGTGTGAAGATCGTCACCGGAATACGAAGATGCGGGAAATCCTATCTGGTTTTCAATCTTTTTGACAGGTATCTTCGGGAAAGCGGTATTGAAGATGACCGAATTATTTCTATTGCTCTTGATGAACTGCGGAATGCGAAATACAGGAATCCGTTCGAGCTTGACAAGTTCGTCCGGGACAGAATTACCGATAAGTCAAAGAGATACTACGTTCTGATAGATGAAATACAGTTTGTATCCGAAATACAGAATCCGTACGTGGACGATCCCGAAGCAAAGCTGACGTTTACAGACGTGATCATCGGTCTGCAGCGTATCGGTAATGTCGATGTTTACGTCACCGGAAGCAATTCCAAAATGCTTTCCTCGGATATTCTCACGCAGTTCAGGGATCGCGGCGATGAGATCCGTGTCGATCCGCTTTCGTTTTCCGAGTTTTACGCGGCGTATGAAGGCGAGAAAAGAAACGCGTGGGGTGACTATTACACCTACGGAGGGATGCCGTTTGTAACGGTTCTCAAAACCCACGCCGAGAAGAGCAAATACCTTCTTGATCTTTTCAGGAACACCTATATCAAAGACGTTATCGAAAGGCACAAAATACTGAACGATTCCTCTGTGCTGGACGATCTTCTGAATATCGTATCCTCTTCCGTCGGTTCCCTGACAAACCCTACAAAACTGTCAAATACTTTCGGCAGTGAAAGGAGGATCGCCATTTCGCCCGACACGATCGGGACTTATCTCGGTTATTTCGCCGACGCTTTTCTGATCCGCGAGGCTCTTCGGTATGACGTAAAAGGGAAGAAATATATGAAGACGCCGCTGAAATACTATTTCACTGACGTAGGACTTCGTAACGCGCGTCTGGGCTTCCGTCAGCAGGAAGAAACTCATATCATGGAAAACGTGATCTTCAACGATTTGAAAAGGCGCGGATTCAACGTAGACGTCGGCCTTGTGGAATGCAACTTCCGGGATAAAAGCGGGAAAATGGAACGCCGTCAATTGGAAGTTGATTTTGTGTTGAATCAGGGCAGCGTGAGGTACTACGTACAATCCGCCCTGACGGTTGCCGACCCGGAAAAAAGAAAACAGGAAACAGAATCTTTAATCAAAATACCGGATTCATTCAAAAAAATAGTAGTCGTTAAAGACTATATGAACCCTTGGCGCGACGATAACGGGATTCTTTATATCGGTTTGGAACAGTTTCTTCTTGATGATAATTCCTTAAACGTCTGATTCCAAACCGATTCAGGGACGGTGCATTCGGCGCGGCAATTCAAAGCATCATAATAAGGACAAAGGACAGGCTGAAGTTTCAGGCCTGTCCTTTTTTTATAATCGCGCACTTACTCACCGAGTAACCGGTCTTACTCCGGTTTATTTATGAATCACTTTTTTTCACAGGGAAGATATAGCACGCTGCTTTTCAGTTCGGCTGTATTTTTCATCGCTTTATCAACAACGGCTGTTTTTCTGCTTGAAAACCCGAATTCCGGTGATCAATACCTTACCAGTTTATATTCTCCGCTATTTTGACGAGTTCTTCGTGGCTTATATTCATCCCGAAGATCATGATCGAGACGTCCTCGTCACCGAATGTGATATCGTGAGAGGAGAATGGTTTTCCGTCGATCTCGGATTCGACGTCGATCATGTAAGCGTCCATTCCGTTGACCGTCGACTGATAAACGATTTCCCACGTCGGTTCGGAGAATCCCGGATCAACCTCGTCGGACGGGAAAACGTTGATCCCGACAAATTTGTCGAAGATATCGTTCATCTCGCCGATTCGAATGATCCTGTAATTCGGATGATCGTCGTCGTGCAGTTCTTTAAATGCGAGGTCTTCCGGGATATACCCGAACGTGACGTCAGACGTCTTTTTATGATCTCCCGGATTTCTCGAATCCGTGAATTTGACGCTTACGTTGTGGTCAACCAGGCTGATCACCGATCTGGTCACCACCGCTCTGACGTTTTCGTCCATCATAAGCGCGCCGAACGTGACGGAGATCGCGGCGAGAACTATCGCAGCGACGCGTTTCAGAATCTTCGCAGCGGAGGACGTGCGCTCTCTTTTTTTGACTTTATCGAGGTAGTAAAGACGCTCTTCCTCATTCGGCGGGAACTCCTCGAGCGCCCCCTCCTCTGTCGGAAGGCTGTCATCCATTCGGTCACAATACTCTTCAAACGCCCGTTTCAGAAGGATATCGTCATGTTCTTTTTCTTTCCTTTTGTTATTCATGATATCCCTCCTTTCTCAGAATATCCTGCAAAAGCAGTTTTCCTCTTCTGATCCTCGTGCCCGCCGTCATCTCCGGGATCCCCAGCAGGGCGGCGACGTCCTTGTTTTTATATTCGTAAACGTATTTGAGGATACACGGGTATCGGTATTTCTCGGGCAGGGATCCGATCGCGGACAGGATCGCCTCAAACGCCTCGTCGCTTGCGGCGGCCTCATCGGGAAGCGCGTTCTCATCCTCGGCGTCGTCGGGGATCTCTGCTGTCAGGGCGTTTTTTCGATCCCTGCTTCTCAGCCGGTCAAGCGCGCAGTTCCGCGCGATGATACAGCAGAGGTTCCGCAGCTTTTTTCGGTCGGATGTGTCGATCAGGTCGACGTTTCTGATTATTTTTATCATCGCGTCGTGGACCGAGTCCTCGGCGTCCTGAACGTTACCGGACAGCACCCGCACCGCGACCGACC
>JAFWPR010000144.1 GCA_017545225.1 Clostridia bacterium | reverse complement strand
GTGCGGGAAACATTCATCCGAGCTTGAATTTATCGTTGAGTCGGATAATAAGATTTACCCGATTGACGTCAAGAAAAGCAGAGGATCTTTGAACTCGCTCGCAAACTTTGCCAACCATAACAGATTCGAATCGGCGATCAAAGTTTCCTCAAATAATTACGGATATAATCCGGAGAGAAAGATACTGACTGTTCCGTTTTATATGTTCTTTCTTGTCGCAAATGAACTTGCTAAAGGCACGTTGAAAGTCTGATCTTTTTCACAATAGCGACGGCTGAATTCGGATTCCGGGCACAATTGCCAAAGGGAATTATCAGGGGCATCAATAGGTTTGAGTGATAAACATAAGAATGTTGACCTGGGGTAACAGAAGTTACCCGAACCCGGTTTTGACGGGCTGATTTTCGCCCCTGCTTCGTTATACCCCTCGCAGGTAGGAAGCGCTACCTGCTTCGGGGTCTGCCTTGCCGGAACAAAAATCAGCTCCGGCAAAACTCTTCGACCCGAAACGGATGATTTTACGAGCAGATTTTCGCGCCGAGGACGCCGCCTTGCTATCGCAAGGCAAGAACGAGAAACGAAAAGATGCTGTAAAGGCGCCGCTTCGGGCGGGTTCGGATAGCTCCTGTTACCCTAAATAAATCTCTTTTTGTCCGTTGGGACGGAATGATGTAGAACCTTGCCACATCCCCCATTTTCCCGCATCTGCCGATAATGAGGCTCGTTTTCAAAGCAAGATCCCCGGCGCGAGCCGGGGATCATCTTTTTATCAATATCTGCCTATTTCTTCAAAACGTATATCCGGGCAGTCGGCGCCGTCGCGGATGCGGTAGTCGCCCCTCGTCGGGTTGACGAAACACGGATTACCGTCGGGCGCCAGATTCGGATTGTTCTCACATCTGACGGCAAATTTCATTACGGCGGGATTGATCGTTCCCGTGCATCCGATAGAGTAGTTATTGTAGATCGAGCAGAAGCCCGGAGTCGCCGGGCAGTTGGGATTCTCAACGTCGTCGTAATCGTCGATGATCTCATAAAGCTCGGGCCATCTGCTGCGCCACAGCTCATAATATTCGCTTTCCGGTCCGGGACGAAGCGCAAGGGTGCCGTAGAGGATCCTGAAGTTGCCTGAATTCCAGGCGGTCGGGTTTTCCGCGTTTTCGTCGTAGCGGAAGTTATAGTACTTATCCCACGCTCTGAACGACTCATGATCTGAACCTGATCCCGTTGATATGAAAACGTTGTCGTGTATATTCATATACTGACCGCCCGAGTGCATGAGCGTCATAAAGTTGTAAAAAACGTTTCCGTATATATTCTGCGCCGCCACTCCGTCGTCCATATACATTGCAAAACAACCTGAGTGGTGGTTTTCCTGGAGAATGAGGTTATACCTGAACGTGTTGTCGCGGTTGACGAAAGAGCGGCCCGTGTATATCGCTCCGACGTCGGAAAGATCGTACGCCGCGTCGCGTATCACGTTATACTCGAAAAGACAGTCGATCGCGCGTTCCGCGGCGGGTCCTTCCTCGGCGCAGTAACCGTACGTCAGCGCGGCGCACGGAGATTCGCTTATTTCGCAATGCGTGACCTTCGCGCCGACCGCGCGTTTGATCCGGATACCGGGGTGCTCGAGATTTCGCCAAAGCTGACCCGTGTGATGGATGAAGCAATTGTCGACGTACGGTCCCGTCGGAACGAGGTCGTCCACGCTGCGCCCGGAATCGAACCACATTCCTCTGCCCGCGGTGTACGAAAACTCGCAGTCCTGCATCCTGAAGTCGACGCCTGTGACGCGTATTCCCGACTCTCCGCTTATGCCGAATATTTTGCATCTGTCGAATTCGACTCCGTCCGCGTTGATAAGGAAACCGTCGCCGAGGCAGCCCTCAAAGTCGATCCCGCGAAAAGTGAGGTATCCCGCTCCGTCAAGCACTGCGAAGTGCTCCGATGCGGAAACTATGTATTCCTCTTCCTGCGGATTGTATACGTACAGCGTCTTCGTTTCGGGATCGACGTAGGATTCGTTATTCGTGTCGAGTTCTTCCGAGACGTTGATGAAGAATACGCCGATCGCGTACGGGCTCAAACCCTCCGACCGCAGCGGCTCGTAATGAATAATACCCGTTTCCGGGTCGAATCCGGTAAGCGGGAAAACGTTTTTCCAGTATTCGTTCCCGATACAGCCGATCATTTTCGCCCCTTCGACCGTGTGATACGATTTGAATCTGTTCGTAAGGGGGGCGATCCTGGTCTGACCTTTCGCGAGTCCCTCCGCGACCCCTTCAAGGTAGATATCGTCAAAGGATTCGGCGGGTTTGTTCGGGTAACGCGCCGCGTCAAGGCGCCCGTAACCGTATGCGAAGGTTTCCGAGTCCCGGGTGACGCCGTCGGCGGCGTTCTTCCCGCTCAGGTCCGCTTTCATGATCTTTCCCGCGCTCTTTTCTTTGAAGAGATACATATCCTCTTCTTCAAGCGGGACGAATTCGTCGAGCGTGACGCGCGGACCGCCGGTGAACTTGACGGCCCCGTCGCCGTAGGCGCAGTATATTATCCGCTGATCCGGCGAGCCGCCGTCTTCGGGGGAGAGATAGGCGTCCGGCGGACCGTAATCGCCCGCCCTGAAAGCGACGACGATATCGCCGCCGGTCCCCGCCGCCTTTATCTCGCGGACTTTCGCGGCTGCTCCGGCGAACGAAGCGAGAGGCGCGTCGAACGTGCCGGGATTCGAGTCGTCGCCGTCGGAGCTGACGTAGATATCCGCGTCCGTGACGAGCGGGTATTCCTTTTCGGTGTAGTGAGAGCGGATAACGGGCGTATTGTATTTCAGCCTGAACGCACCGTCGTACCTCTCGATGATCGCCGCGAACTGTTCGCGGGTCGCGTATCCGTCCGGCGCGAGACGGTTGCCGTCCGTGCCTTTGATCAGGTCCGCCTGTACCGCCCACTCGAGCGGTTCGTCCGCCCAATCGGAGACTTTTTCATTGTCTGCGAACGCGGAAAGGTCCGCTCTTTCGGGAACGGATGCCGGAGCGGCCGACGAGAAGCGGAACAGCATCGTCGCGAGCTGCTCGCGGGTGATGAATTCGTCCGGGCCGAACGTCGTCATCGTGAGACCCTTGACGACGCCGGCGCTCCTAGCCCACGCGACGGCGTCGGTGTACCACTCCTGCGCGGGCACGTCCTCAAAACCGCTCTGCGCGGTCGGGGCGGGGGATCCCTCGCGGCGCCACAGAACGGTCGCGACCATCGCCCGGGTCAAGGACCCTTCGGGATCGAATCTGTCTTCGCCTACGCCGTTCATATAGCCGTTATCAACGGCGTACCCTATCGAAGCCGCGCTCCAGCGGCCGTCTTCTACGTCGAGAAAACCCGAGGCAGCCGAGGCGGGAAGAACTGCGGCAACTGTCGCAGCTGTCATAACGACGGCAAGCAGAAAAGAAAGCGCCTTTTTCATGTGCAGGGACCTCCTGATACGTGTTTGTTCCGGAAAATGCTCCTTTGCATGATAATTATACCATACTCTTCTGCAGCGGTAAAGTTATAACGTTTCACCAAGCGGTTTATGCGCTTGTTTGCTGACGTCATTATCGACCGTACCTTTTTTACTGTTTTGTCGTTTTTTACGTTTCGGTTGAACCCGGTACGGTGTATGTGTTAGAATATATTCAGTTGATTCAATGAATATCAGGCGCGGGGAAATCCCCACCGCTCCTGAACGCTCATCAATAAAGGAGAAACGGTAACGTGATACATGAAAAAAGACTCATGAAAGCCACCTGGCAGATCATGGAACAGCTGCTCGAGGTCGACCGGATCGACGAGGCGTTGTCGGGAAGTCTCGATATAATCGTCAACACGCTTGAAAGCGAGGCGGGGGCGATCTGGATTCTTGATGAAAACACGAATCGTCTCATCCCTATGTTCCATATCGGACCCGCTGATATTTCCGGAGTTTCGGTGGAAAACGGGATCGGGATCGAGGGCGTCGTGACCGGGACCGGGAAATCGGTGATCGTTTCGGATGCCGCGAACGATCCGCGTTTTGACGGATATGTGTTCGACGATTACGGCCTTGGCACGAAGTCCGTGATCTGCGTTCCCCTGAACAATCTGCACGACGTGATCGGCTGTGTGGAGATCGTCAACAAAAAGGACGGGACTCTCTACGACGACGAGGAACTGAAGATTTGCGAGCGTATGGCGGCGCTCGCGGCGATAACGATAGAAGAAAAGGGACTTCTGATCGATTCCGGCGAGAAGAAGGAAGTCCTTGCGACGCTCAGAAACGTCACGAAGGAATACCCGTCGGG
This sequence comes from Clostridia bacterium, assembly GCA_017545225.1. Taxonomy (GTDB): domain Bacteria; phylum Bacillota; class Clostridia; order Oscillospirales; family CAG-272; genus RUG11130. Next base: position 11,359 of record JAFWPR010000144.1, on the reverse strand, counting down.
GGACGGAAAGGTTCAGGTCCTGAAGGGGATCAATCTCGATATCTACAAAAACGAATTTGTCGTCGTTCTCGGCGAGTCCGGATGCGGCAAATCGACGATGATGAATATCGTCGGCGGAATGGATTCCCTTACGGACGGGGTGATTACCGTTGAGGGCAGGGATCTGTCGCACCCGACTGAGGCGGAACTCACTCGGTACAGACGCGAATTCGTCGGATTTATATTCCAATCCTACAATCTTATGCCTAATCTGACCGCGATCGAAAACGTACGGTTCATAGCAGAAATAGTGAATGATCCGATGTCCTCGGAGGAAGCGATAGAGAAGGTCCGGCTTACCGATCGCGCGAACAACTTTCCGGGACAGATGTCCGGAGGACAGCAGCAGCGCGTCTCGATAGCGCGCGCCATAGTAAAGCGTCCTAAACTCATTCTCGCCGACGAGCCGACTGCGGCGCTGGACCATTCGACGAGTATCGAGGTCCTGTCCGTTATAGAAGACATAGTAAAAAACCAAGGTGCGACGGTGCTGATGGTCACGCACAACTCCGAGATCGCGAAGATGGCGGACCGGGTCGTCAAGCTGCGCGGCGGCAGGATTGCAAGCATCAGGAAGAACGTTCATCCGCTTCACGCGGAAGAACTCGTATGGTGATTTGCCATGAAACGGACTCAGATCAAGGATGCGGTACGGAATATTAAAAAGAGGTGGGTCTCTTTTTTGTCCGTGATCGTAATAGCTCTTCTCGGAACGTCGATTTATCTCAGTATCGGTTTCGCCGGCGGGGCTATTTTCCGAAACGGTTCCGAGATGTACGATGCAATGTGTTTCCGCAGCGTCGAGGTCGTCTCCTCTATGCTGATCTCCGAGGATGACGTCAGTCTGCTCGGAAAGCTGGACGGAGTGAAGTGCGCAGAGCCTGTGTGGCAGGCAGGCGCATGCGTTTATCACGGCGAAGGTCTTAAGGCGAACACTTATCTGATCTCTCTCACCGGGCGGGTCAACGTCCCGCAGCTGGAAGAGGGGAGGTTTCCCGAAGCTCCGAACGAGTGCGCGATCGAACAAAGCTTAGCTGATGAGATGCAGTTCCGGATCGGCGACGTGATCGACGATATTTCGATGACAGACGACGCCGGACAGTACGTTCTTGAATGTGAATTCCTGATCACCGGGATCGTGAAGCATCCGGATCACGTCAGCCGGACGTTTACCCAAACGGGCTATATCGTCGTTCCGAAGGAAACGTTCGATCTCGAGACCCTTCAAGGTGCGAGTATGAAAGCGGAGATACTTCTGGGCGGCGAGAGCGGCGACCGCTTCTCCGGCGCGCACGGATCCGAGGTCGCCTCGCTTGTCAAAAAGATCGAGGAGCTCGCACCGGAACGGACTCCGCTGACGGATGCCGCAGTGAAAAAAGCGGCGCACGGACGTGTCGACGCCATGGAAGCGGATTTGCGTCAGCAGCTGGAACGTGCGATGAGCGAAACTCCTGACGATACGGAAACGATCAAATATCTTGAAAGAAGTATCGCCGATCTTGACGGATACCGCGAGAATATCGAAGGAATGGCCCCGTCCCGTTGGATCGTCCTCGGAGAAGAAAGCAGCGCGGGTTACGCTCAGATAAAGTCGTGCGGAGAGACCCTGCGCACGCTTCAGACGAATTTCGGACTGATGTTTATCGCGATCGGCGCGCTTACGATCCTGGCGACGGTCGGGAAGATGGTCGGCGAACAGAGAAGCCAGGTAGGCACTGTTAAGGCGCTTGGCTTCTTTAACCGCGAGATCCTCGGAAAATATCTTTTGTTCGGCGTGTCCGCTACCGTTTTCGGAACGGTCGCGGGATGTCTCGCCGGACGCTTTCTGCTGGAGAGGATCGTCCTCGACAACTACAAGGATAATTTCATATTCGATCTTTCGGCGCCGCTTTTCGATCCGGTTTCGGCTCTGATCGTCTTCGCCGCGGGTATCATTCTTTCGTCCGGCGCCGTATGGATCGCGTGCAGGACTCTTTTGAGGGAGTCCGCGAACGCGCTGATGCAGCCTCCCGTTCCGAACGGGGTCAAAGGGAAGGGGAAAGACAACAGCGCAGGGCTGTACTCCCGCCTGATCCTGCGAAACGTCCGGAGCGACTGGAAACGGGTTCTTGTCACCGTCGTGAGCATACTCGGATGCTGCGCGATGATCGGAGTCGGTTTTACGCTAAAGCACGCGGTCAAAAACTGTCCCGAAAAGCAGTATCCCGGTATAATAAATTATGACGCTGAGGTGAAATACGAACCGTTCGCAGAAGAGCGATTCGGGGAGATCCTCGATGAGGCGGGCGCGGAAAGAGTAAGTCTGTTAAGTACTTCCGCTTCCGTAAGGACCGACGGGTACGGAGCGGTAAAACTGCTGGTCGGAGATATCGACGGGCTGCGGCCGATGTTCAGGCTTCTCGACGCGAAGACCGGCGCGGAGCTTCCGGCGACGGACGAAGGCGTCTACGTCTATCAGCGCCTTGCCGAGACGGAGGGCCTTGAGGTCGGCGACGAATTCGATATGATGATCGGTCTTACCGATACCGCAAGGGTGAAGGTCGCAGGCGTTTTCAGGAATTATCTCGGTATGCCCGTCGTTATGAGCCGGGGGTATTATGAAAATGAGTTTTCGGGAGAATACGCGCCGAACGCGTATTTAGTGCGGCTGAACGGCGCAGACCCCGAAGCGCTCCTTTCGAGGTTTGAGGAAGAGTACGGTCTTGTGTCGTGGACGGAATCGGACGCCGATCGCGCCGTATTCGAGGCGTCCATGGGATCGATCGATTCCGTGGACAGTCTTCTGATCGCTATCGCGGCGATAATGGCGGGCGTCGTGCAGACGTGCCTGACCGGCACGTATATCATGCAGAAAAAGCGTGAGCTCATCCTTATGCGCATCAACGGATTTTCATACGGAGAACTCGTCGGGTATCTTCTTCGCGAGACCGTCCTGACCGCCCTGACGGGTATTATTCTCGGTATAGCCGCGGGATGCGGTATCGGTTACTATATCGTCAGATCGGTCGAGCTTCCCTACGCTCAGTTCGACCGCAGCGTATACGTGCCGGCGTGGCTTTACGCCGCGGGGATCACCGCCCTGTTTACCGTCGTGATCAACGCGATCGCACTTCGCAGGGTGAAAAAACTGAAACTGACCGATCTTGATGCATGACGCCTGATCCCGGCGTCTGTTCAACTACGGCAGATCATCCGCGTCGAAAATCCGTCAAAAAATAAATATCCCCGGCTCACGCCGGGGATTTGCTTTGAAAGTTCGCCTCATTATCGGCAGATGCGGTAAATGGGAGCTCTTTCAAAGTTTATTTGGTATGGGCGGTCTTTTATTTGGTGGTCACGCTCAGGAAGTATGCTCTCGCCGCCGCGTAATAGCGATACAAAGCGGTCGCGGCCAAGCGCGCCTCATCAGTGTCGAACGGGCCGCTTTCCGCGTTGAGCACCGCATACGCATATGACAGCGCGGACAGAGAGACCGTCGCCTCGCCGTCTGCGGAAATCGTTATATCATAGGTATCCCCGAGCGCGAACGCGGGGATATCGGCGATCTCGACAAGATACCGCCCGCTGGTCTGCTGTACGCAGGCGACGTCGTCGCCGTTGCACGTCGCCGCGGCGTCGCCGGTATAGCCGTCTCTGACTCTCAGGAAGAGCCGCAGCGTCGTTTCCGAATCCAGAACGAGCGAGAAACCCGCTCCCTCAACGGCGGATTCGCCGCAGTTCAAAGCGGGGCTCTGTCCGAAACGGCTTCCCTCGCCGCCTCGACGTCGTCACCGTCGAGTTCGTTCGCACAGAGCATCGTCTCGTGGTCGACGCCGAGCGTCCAGTCGTGGGTAGGTTCAAGGAAGAGCTGAACGTAATGACCGTAATCCGCGATCGCTTCGACCAGCGAGACGACTTCGCCCGAGAAATCTTCCGTATTTTCGAGAACGTAGTCGACGTAGTTCTGCACGGAGTACTCCGTGCTCACTTCGCCGCCTTCGCCGAAGTAGAGCGTCGCCGTGATCTCGTCAGCCATCTCGATCGAGTTGACGAAGCAGGTAAAACCGTAGTATCCGTGGCCGTCCGGGTCGGTACACGCCGCATCGAACGTATCCGTCGTGGTTACGCCGTTCACGGAGAATTCCACCGTGACCGCCTCGCGTTCCTCCTCGGTGAGTCTCGACAGATCCGCGTAGAAGTTCACGCCGATCTGCCCGGTAAGAAGAAGAGTACAGCACTTGAAGGCCGGGTCCGCCGGGGCCGATCCGCTCACCATCACGTCGTCGAGATCGATCCTGAACATATCCGACACGTCGTGGTGACGGAATCCGATATACTTCGTCTGTCCGGTATACGCGCTGAGATCGTACCTGTATTCCACGTATTCTCCGGTAGCGTAAATGTCTGAGCCGATCTGTACCATACCGTCGGGAGAGGCGTTGTCCCCGATATAAACGTTCAGGAGCTCATCCGGCCATGCCGGATCCTGCGCGCGTATCCAGAACGACAGTTCCGCGTCTTTGGGGATGACAAGGGCGGGAGTGATCGCCCAGTTGTCCGGGAAAAGCGGATTGCCGTTGTAAGATGCCGACGTAAGCAAACTGCTTCCGGTATGGGCATAATCCGCGTACGTCCAAACGAACCAGTTCTCTCCGTCATCGTCCGCGTCTATGAACGTCCAGTCTCCAAGAGCATCTTCATCTTCAAATGACTCCGAAAACCCTCTGAAACCCCACCGGGCGTATAAAACAGTGTCTTCCTCCGGCGTTATCTCGTCTCCCGGGAAGTAGGTATCGCCGCTTCCGTCCGGGGCGGTGTTCCAGCTTAAAAAGACGTGATCCGGATAGTCGAAACGGTTTTCCGCCACCGTGAAGGTATCGCCGCTTGACGAGGCCTCTGTCGGAATAAAGCCTTCGCCGCCGTTCGCGTTATAGGACAGGGTAACCATATTGAATTCCGTGTATCCGGTCATGGAGACGTCATCCAGACCGACGCCGTAGCCCCAGTTATCCGTCGTACGGAAACAAAGCGACAGACCGCTTGTCTGCAATGAGGAAGGGACGGGTATGATCACTTTTGCCTCCGTCCACTCTTCGTGGGCAAGTTCCGTGGAGAACAGCTGTATCTCGCTGCCGTCCGGCAACCGGAAAAAGACGGAAAGATAATCTACGTCGCTGACCCAGGCCCGGTTGATATACCAGAAATTCAGTACTACGTAAGGAAGGCCGGTCAGGTCTAATTCCGGAGAGACGAGAACGGAGGTCAGATCATTGGCATAGTGATAGGTCAGGGCGTTCTGATCCCCTCCGTGCGAACCGGTATTGACGTCATAGTCACCGGTCCCGATAAACCATGCGTATTCCGGTTCGTCATACTCCACCGTCCAGCCGCTCGGAATACCGTTGCCCTCGAAACCCTCGCTGAGCAGGGCGGACTCCTCTGCCCCTGTCTGAAAACTGAAAAGAGGGATAGAAATCAAAAGGACAAGAATGACGGAAAGAAATTTTTTCATCGAAAACTCTCCTTTTTTTAAAAACAGATGTGTGATTTGTGTGTAATCTTTATAATTATAACAAATCATGAATTTTTAGTCAAGTATCCGTCGCTTGAAACAAAGACGTTTTGAGGATTCACGGATCTGTTCTTCAAACTTGATTATTGCCCCGGAGAATGATATACTTTTTCCGTAAAAAAACGCATGGATCCCGGAAACCGCCGCGAGGCGGCCGCCCTTGATCCGCCATGAAAGAGGACTGAAAATGATAACTTACAACGAACCGATCCGGACCGTAAAACTGGATACGCCTCACACCTCATACGTTCTCGGGATCCGCGACGGCGGATTCCTTCTGAATCTGTATTACGGGCGCCGTCTGCCCGACGACGACCTCTGGTCGCTTTCGAATCGCCTGCCCAGCGCGTCGTTCAGCCCTTCGGATCCGGAATATACCTATTTTTCCACGGACGTCGCGCCGATGGAATACCCGACAGACGGGCGCGGCGATTTCCGTGTTTCCGCGCTCTCCGTGCGAGGCGCGGGAGGCGACAGCGTGACCGACCTGCGTTACGTTTCGCACCGGGTGTTTCCCGGCAAGCCGGATATGCCCGGGCTCCCGCATCTGTACGCCGACCGCGACTCGCAGTGCGAAACGCTTGAGGTGACGATGCGCGACCCCCGGACCGCCGTGGAGGCCGTTCTCGTCTATACGGTATTCGAAGATTGTGACGCGATAGCCAAGCACGTCCGGATCACGAACCGGGGCGAGCAGACCGTGAAGCTGGAGTGTGCGATGAGTTCCTGCGTGGATCTCCCGTCTATGGGATATGACCTGATCACGCTCTGGGGCAGGCACGCCAAGGAGCGCCAGTTTGAGAGAAGACCGCTCGCTCACGGACTTCAGGGGATCCGCAGCAAACGCGGTTCATCTTCTCACAACCATAATCCCTTCGCCGCGCTGGCGTCGACCGGAGCGACGGAAACGACCGGAGAAGTTTACGGTTTCAATCTCGTTTACAGCGGAAACTTCACGATCACAGCCGAGGTGGATCATAACGCCACGACGCGGATCGTCGTCGGGATCGACCCCGCCGGTTTCGAATGGACGCTCGCACCGGGCGAGACCTTTATTACGCCGGAGGCGGTACACGTTTTTTCCGCCGACGGTATCGGCGGTATGAGCCGCGCTTTCCACCGTTGTTACGGAGAGCATCTGATCCGCGGCAGATGGAAAAAGGAGAAGCGCCCGCTCCTTATCAACAGCTGGGAGGCGGCGTTTTTCGACTTCGATACCGACAAGCTGATCTCGTTCGCGGAACGCGCGAAGGAACTCGGGATCGAAATGCTCGTCATGGACGACGGATGGTTCGGAAAGAGGGACAACGACAAGAGCAGTCTCGGCGACTGGTTCGTCAACGAAAAAAAACTCGACCTCGGCCGGCTGATCGACAGCGTGCATTCAATGGGACTGAAGTTCGGTATCTGGTACGAGCCGGAAATGATCTCGCCTGACAGCGATCTTTACCGCGCTCACCCGGACTGGTGCGTTCACGTAAACGGACTCGCGCCGTCGATCGCCCGCCATCAGTACGTACTTGACGTTTCCCGTCCCGACGTGCGCGAAAACGTGTACGGTCAGATGCGCGAGGTCCTCTGCCGATATCCGGTCGACTACCTGAAATGGGATTTCAACCGCAATCTGAGCGAGGCGGGATCGGCTCTTCTTCCCGCCGAGCGGAGCGGAGAGTTTTTTCACCGTTTCGTGCTGGGAACGTACGAGATGCAGGATCGCCTGACCCGCGATTTTCCGGATCTGCTGCTTGAAAACTGTTCGGGAGGCGGCGGACGCTTCGACCCGGGCATGCTTTACTATTCCCCTCAGATCTGGGCAAGCGACAATACCGACCCGATCGAGCGGCTGAACATCCAGTTCGGAACGTCGCTCTGCTACCCGGCGTCCACGATGGGCGCGCACGTTTCCGCGTGCCGCCGGACGGGATACCGCACGAAGGGGGACGTTGCTCTCTGGGGTACTTTCGGATATGAACTCGACCCGAACGACCTCACCGACGAGGAGCGCGGGATAATCAAAGAACAGGTCGCGGAGTATCACAAGTACTGGGATCTGATCCGCCGGGGCAGCCTTTACCGGCTGATCTGCCCGTGGGACAACGATTACGTCTCGGCATGGTCGTTCGTTTCGGAAGACAGGAAAGAGGCTCTCGTCACGCTCGTGCGTATGCGCAGACAGGAGGAAACGCTTTTACGTCTGAAGCTTCAGGGACTCGACCCCGACGCGGTATATACCGCGGAGGGAACGGGCGGGCGCTGTTCCGGCGCGCTTCTGATGTACGCGGGGCTCGATCTGACGGGCGACGCGTGGGACGACGGCGAGAGCTGCAAGATACATCTTATCGCGGAATGAACGCTTTGTACCGCATCCCGCATGAACGGTAAAGAAAAATCCCCGGCGTGAGCCGGGGATCTTTTTAATTTGCAGTACCGCGATCCCTGCAATACAGCCGGAACGCTTGATTCGCGGTATTAAGACAGATCAGTTATAAGCTCTGTTAAGGAACGTCACGATCTCCGCGCGGGAACAGCTCTTGTTGGGGCTGAATCGGTTGTTGCCGGTGCCCTTCGTGATCCCGCGGCTGACAGCCCACGTGACCGCGTCGGTGTAGTATTCTCCGTCCGGAACGTCGGTGAACTGCGGGGAACCGCTTGAATAACCCCCGTCCATCGCTCTCCAAAGGAAAGTCACGCACTGTCCCCGGGTGCAGGGCGCGTCCGGATCGAATGTGGTGTCGGAGGTGCCCCTGGTTATGTCCTTGTGTGCCGCCCAGAGTACGGCGTAATAGTAGTAATCGGTGGGCTTCACGTCGGTAAACGGATTGATGTAGGCGTCGGGCAGCGGTTGTCCCGCGGCGCGCCACAGGAAGGTGACGATCTGACCCCGGGTGCACGTGTCGTCCGGCGAAAACGAGGTGGCGGAGGTGCCGTTCGTTATGCCTCTTCCGACTGCCCACGTGACGGGATCCGAATAATACTCACCCGTCGGGACGTCTTTGAAAAGACGCTGCGAGTTCGCGGGGACTTGACCCAGAGATTTGAAGGCGAAGTCGTTTTTCTCCGCCCACTGTTGGGCGGCGGTGCCGTCATAACCCCGGATGGTGGCCGTTCCGCCCTGCATCAGAGAATCGCCTTCGACCACGACCGTCCAGCCCCAGAAGGCCTTGTCCCCGATCTCCTTCACGCCCGGGCCTATGGTGATATACCGATCCGTGAAATCCTTGGGCCGGTACTCCTTTTCAAAAATGCCGAAATCCTCGGGGATCCAGGACGCGCTCAGGTGGAATTCGTCATTATAAAAAGCCTGTTTGCCGATGCTGATCACGCTGTCGGGGATCTCCAGCTCCCCGGGCAACCAGGTGTCATAGAAGGCGTAATCGCAGATCTGTCGGATGTTTTTGCCGAATTTCACGCTGCGCAGCTCGAAGCAGTCTCCAAAACAGTGCGGCGGGATCACGGTGACGCCGTCTCCGATGGTGACGCGCTCAAGGTTATAGCAGCCCGAGAACGGACCGCCCAGGAACGAGTCGTACGCGATATCCGTCACGCTGTCGGGGATGACCACCTCAACGAGGTACCAGTCGTGCTGCGAGCCCTCGTCTCCGCCGTATGAGCCGCCCCTGACCGTGCCGTTCAGCGCGCCTTTGGCGATCTTTTTGACTCCGTCCGGTATGACGAGGACGCCGTCTCCCTCCTCCTTGTCGTATGCCCGGTACGCGCCTATAAGCACGTTGTTGACCACGGCGGCGCCTTTGTTCTCCGCCGCCAGTTTTCTTATCCACGGAGAGTTAAAGAAAGGGAACAGACCGAAGTCCGTCATGTTGGGGTCGTTGACGTTGACCTCATCCAGTTCGGTACATCCTTCGAACGTGCCCCAGGAGAGGGATGTAGGCCCCTCAAAGGTGACGGTCGTCAGATGCGGGCAGTAGAAGAACGCCTCGTCGCCGATGTACTCCAGCGACGCCGGGAACTTGACCATTGCCAGCGACGGGCATTTCCTGAACGCGTACTTTCCGATGCTCCGGAGGGTGGAGGGAAAGTGCACGTCCATCAGGTTTACGTACGCATCATGTTCGCCGTCAAAGGAGGAGCCGACGGAAGCAAAAGCGTGGTCGCAGACCGAAACGACGCCCTCCTCGACGACGACGTGCTTGATCCGTTCCTCGACGCTGTACCAGGGGCAGTAATAGCGGTCCCCGTTGAACGGGGACATCTCGCCGTCGCCCTTGCCGGGAAGGATGTAGAGGGTCTCTTCCTCGGGGACGAAGTCCCATTTTACGTAATGCCCCGATTTAGTGGAAATCCCGTTGTACATCCTGCCTTCTTCGACGACCTGTGTCCAGCCCCAGCTCGTGAAAAAGACGTGGGTGTCCCCGGGATAGAGGTACATGCTTTCACCGGACGTGTTCCATTCCTCGTCAGGACTGTTGCCGGTGTAGTCGAGAAAAGTGTATTCGCCCTCTTTCTCGGCGGTGAAGATAAAATACTTTCCGCCCTCCCAGGCGCCGGAGGACGAGTACAGCGGGACTGTGACGAGCTCTCCCGCCCGGATCGGGATGGGGTCCTCCTTGGTGAGTCCGGATGCGGCGAAAACCGTCGCGGGCAGCAGCGAACAGATCATCACCGCCGCAAGAAACAGGGATACGAGTTTGCTTGTACGTTTCATTTTGTTCTTCTCCTTGATGCTTTGGAAATAATACCGTCAAATCGATCTTCGCATTATTAAATGATCTGAGCTCCCGAGTCGTGATATTGTCTTATTGACAGTATAGCAATTATATGACGGTCAGTCAAGCATATGAAACAAATTGCTGAGATTTCTGTCAAACCGATCTTCAATAGTCCTCGTTTACCACATATGCCGATAATGAGGCGCGTTTTCAAAGCAAATCCCCGGCGCGAGCCGGGGATCTTTGCCGTTATTATGCGTAAGGATCTGTCACAGCCGAGCAGAGGCCGGGATATTAACGTCGGTTGTTGCGGCTGTGTCTCAGTCATAAACTACTATCTTACCGGACCGGATATCAGCATCGAACTCTACTCCGGGATCGACGCTCTCTACTACGTGGAATCTGTCTATCTTCCACGCGTATTCACCTGCCCGGGCGTCTGCCGGTATTCTGAGCGTGAACCGGCATACCGGCCTTGACGCGTCTATTTCCTGCGGGTAGCAGCCTTCCAGGGTATCACAGTACCACGTATCATTGATAAGATCAAACTCATGGCTGCCATCTACAGCATAACAGAACGTATCTTCCATTGTTATCTCTGCGCCATTGATCGGGATACTTTCGTTGTCAACTCTTATTTCGAACTGCGCCGCCTTGCGGTTGCTCCTGTTCTCGAGTCTTATATCAATATCAACGGTTTCACCGGGCCTTACGGCAACGTCTTCCGGAGTTATGATAAAACCTTCGTCAACGTCGCTTAAAGGCGTCGATTGCATTCTTGTCATTTTAGGGTAACTCCTGTTACCCTAGGTTTTGTCGTAGTTTCTTCAGCTTCGTCGCCCGTACCGGCGTCCGCAGTGTCCTTCTCTTCCGTTTTTGCGTCGCTTGCCTGCGTGTCCGCCGTCGAAACGGGTTCCGTTTTTAGTAATGGCATAACGCCGAAATGGCGCAGTATCGTTTCCTTCCCGACGTTCACGTGTCGTCGGCGGCCGTCAATGGACTGCCGCAATGTGAGCAGAATTTTCCGCCTTCGGCCGGAGCTCCGCATCCGGGGCAGAAACCGGGAGCTTTTGTATCTTTCGGTTTGATGCCTGCGATGGCG
>JAFWPR010000143.1 GCA_017545225.1 Clostridia bacterium | reverse complement strand
TTTCCGAAAAAGGAACAGGAGACCGGGATCATCGAGGAGGACGCCGTCTACTTCAGGCAGAGAGACGTTGAGGAAATTTTCGGTATCGATATCGAATACGTACTCACGGAAAACGGCGAGATAACTGCCGATCAGGTCATCAACGAAGTGACCGCGGGCGGCTCGTCGTACGACCTCGCCTGCGGTTCGATCCAGACGACCGGTCAGATGCTTCTGAACAGTTCGGTTATCAAAGAGGTCGACAACCTCAATTACGTCGATCTGGACCGCGAGTGGTGGGTCCCCGCGCTCAGAGAAGATTATTCGATCGGAGGACGCCTCTTCTTTCTGACCGGGCCGATCGTCGTCCACAACTATCAGGACACCAACTGTATCCTCTTCAACAAGACGGTCACCGAGATGTTCGACATAAAGGACGAAGATATATACAGTACGGTCAGGGAAGGCAAATGGACGATCGACGAGATGATCAGGACCGCGTCCGTCATACCGGAAAACCCGGACGGTACGGGTACCTGGCGTTACGTAGAACCTGCCGGATACGCGTGGATCTTCGCGGCGGGACTCAAGATCACTCAGTTCGACGAGAACGGCGAACCGACCGTCGCCGAGGCGCTCCCCATCGAGATCTCGAACCTCTCCGACAAACTGTGTCCGATCTTTTCGGACAAATCGCAGACCGCAGGGACCAACTATAAAATGAAAGAAACCGCCGAATCCGTGTACGGAGTCGAATCGCTCGACGAGCTGTTCATCGACAACAAGGCGCTCTTCAAGTTCGGCTATACCTATTCCGCGATGGATCTGCGCAAGTATGACGTCTCGTTCGGGATCATCCCGATGCCCAAGGCGACCGAGTCCCAGAAGGATTACCGCTCGTATGTACAGATGGGGATGGACTCCGCCGTCTATATTCCGAGAACGGTCGGCAATATCACTATGACCGACGCGATCACCGAGGCGCTCGGCGCGCTGAGTCAGATCTACGTTAAAGAAGCTTTCTACGAAAAACTCCTGAAGGGGCAGAGCGTATTCGACCTTGAGAGCAGAGAGATGATCGACATTATCTTGAGGACGAAGGTCTACGATCTCATACCTCTGTACTCCGGCGCCGATTACAATCAGATGGGATCGTTTTTACAAAACCTTGACGACGCCTTCAAAATCGATAATTCCAATCTGACGTCGGGGTATAAATCGAACGCAAGACTCTGCAATTTCAACGCAAAACAGCTTGTCAGAGCTGTCAACAAGATAGAAGGATGATGGGTAAAAAAATGAAATACAGGACCGAACTTCACTGTCACACTTCCGAGGCGAGCGGCTGCGCGGACGAGTGCGCCGCCGATACGGTGGAAAAGTATATCGCGCTGGGTTACGACACGATAGTGCTGACGAATCATTTCAGCCGTTACGAGCATGACGAGAACGATCCCGACTCCTACGGCGCGATGGTCGACAAACAGATGCGGGCTCTTCGCCTCGCCAAAGAAGCGGCGGGCGACCGGCTGAACGTCCTTTTCGGGATCGAACTGCGTCTGTTCGAGAACTCGAACGACTATCTCGTATTCGGCGCAACCGAGGATCTTCTGCGCGGTCATCCGGAGCTTCTCAAAATGGACGTATGGGGAGCGCACGCGTTCCTGAACGATAACGGAGCGATAATGATCCACGCGCATCCGATGAGAACGGGCTGTACGATAACTGATCCGTGGTCCGTCGACGGATACGAGGTCTATAACGGCCATAACCAGCAGAGATCGCGCAACGAGATGGCGCTCGCGTGGGCGTCTTACGGGCGGTCGATAAGAAAGAGAGTGATCTACACCTCGGGCTCCGACAAGCACGACCGTCACCACGTCCCGGACGGAGGAATAATAACCGACGAACCGATCACGAGCATGGAACAGCTTCTTTCCGTCCACGAGTCGGGCGACTACAAACTCATGCGCGGAGCCCGCGCGGAATCGGAATTTTGAATCAATGAGCCCCGCGGCAGCGCGGGGCTCAATTCATGCGCCGGCACGGCGCGTTATTCGCCCTAAAAACTCCCTCAGTCATCTCCGCTTCCTTTGAAAGCAGAGATGACAGCTCCCTCAAAGAGGGAGCCTCAACGGCACCCGTTTCGTATTATGAGACGTCGTGTAAAGCCTCCCTCTCCGAGGGAGGTGGGTCGGCTTGCCGACCCGGAAGGAGTCAGCGACAATTGACCCCCGGGAAAAGAACCCGGGGGTCATTTAATGAACGCTTCGCGTTCATTTTATCATATCAAGCAGATCGTCCTCGGTGATCACGGGGACGCCGAGGGAGTTCGCTTTCGTGAGCTTGGATCCCGGATCGGCTCCGGCGAGGACGTACGACGTCTTCGAGGATACCGAACCCGTCGTCTTGCCGCCGTTTTTCTTTATCAGTTCCGTCGCCTCGTCGCGCGTCATCGTCGGCAGCGTTCCGGTGAGGACGAAAGTCAGCCCGCCGAGTTTGTCCGAGCCGTCCGTATCCTCTTCCTCGCCCGCCGCCTTTTCCGTCACGACGCCGGCGGCGGCGAGACGGTCGTACAGCTCGCGCACGCCGGGAGTAGAGAAGAACTCCGTGACCTTGAGCGCGGTCGCCTCCCCCATATCGTATATTTCGCATATCTCGGGGACCGTCTTTTCGAACAGCGGTCCGATCCCGCCGAATTCGTCGACAAGCGCTTCCGCCGCCGCCTCGCCGACGTGGCGGATACCGAGACCGTAAAGGACTCTCGCGGGCCCGCGGCTCTTCGACGCCTCGATCGACGCGATCGCGTTCTTAGCCGACTTTTCCCCCATGCGGTCAAGCGCTGCGATCTGCTCTTCTTTCAGATAATAAAGATCAGCCGCGTCGTTTATCAATCCCTCGCCCAGCAGCTGACGGATCAGCTTCGGTCCGACGCCCTCTATATTCATCGCGCCGCGCGAGACGAAGTGGATGAGTCTTCTTTCCCTCTGAGCCGGGCAGAGCGGATTCACGCATCTGATCGCGCCGCCCTCCTCAACTTCTCCGTCCGGATCGTCCTCATCGGGATCCTCCGTGTCCCACACGAGCCGCCCGCCGCACGACGGACACCTCTCCGGGAAGCGGAACTGGATCTCGCTCCCGTCGCGGTCCGCGGGAACGGATGCGACGATCTCGGGGATGATGTCGCCCGCCTTCTGGACGATGACGCTGTCGCCGATCCTGACGTCCTTCGCCTTAATATTGTCGATGTTGTGGAGCGTCGCGCGCGTCACCGACGTTCCTGCGAGGCGCACGGGCTCGAGTACCGCGGTCGGCGTGAGGACGCCCGTCCTCCCTACGGCGATCTCGATATCAACGAGCTTCGTCTTTTTTCTCTCCGGCGGGAATTTGAACGCGACCGCCCATTTCGGCGTGCCGGGTCCCTCTCCGAGCGCCTCTCTCATTTCAAGGCTGTCGACCTTGACGACAGCGCCGTCGATGTCGTACGGTAGCCCTTCGCGCGAGGCGCCGATCCCCTCGACGGCGGCGATTATCTCATCCGGATCGCCCGTCAGCGCGCGGACGTTTATCACGGGGAATCCGAGTTCTCCCATCCGTCTCACGGTCTCGTCGTGCGATGCGGGAACGTGACCGTCCGCCCACAGATCGCCCGTCTGATAGTTGAAAACGAAAATATCGAGGATCGAAAGCGCTCCGCGGTCCGCTTTGAGACGGCGGAGCGTTCCGGCCGCGGCGTTGCGCGGGTTAGCCCAAAGTTTTTCGCCGGTCTCTTCCCTCTCGCGGTTGATCGCCTCGAAATTCCCGCGCGGCATATAGACCTCGCCGCGGACGGTGAGATCGAGCTTTTCGGGAAGCGCGCGCGGGACGCCCGGGATCAGAAGCACGTTTTCGGTCACGTTCTCGCCGACCGTACCGTTCCCGCGCGTCGCGCCTACGGTCAACCTCCCGCCGGCGTAAGTGAGACCGACGGACAGGCCGTCGATCTTCGGCTCGACGGTAAACTTTATATCCCCCTCGGCGTACCCCGCCTCGGCAAGTTTGTTTTTCGACTTCACGACGAAATCAGAGAGGGATTCAAAGTCGAAAACGTCGGTGAGCGACCCCATCGGGACGGGGTGAGTCACCTTCTCGAATTTCTCGGACGCCGCGCCGCCGACGCGGTGGGTCGGAGAGGACGGATCGTCGAGCGACGGATACTCGCGCTCTATCGTCTTGAGTTCCTCGAAGAGCATATCGTATTCGTAGTCGGAGATCTCCGGCGCGTCGTGATTGTAGTAGAGATCCGACGCCCGTTTTATCTTCGCGTACAGCTCGTCGCGCCGCGCGCGGGCCTCGTTTTCGTCCCTGAAATGAAGTTCCATTTTCACGCCCTCCGACGTTATGATTCTTAATTATATTTTACCACAAAACGGCTTGAAAATCAAGAAAATCGGGCGTCTGAAAAGCCCCTCTCCCGGTGTGGGAAAGGGGCTTGTTCCGTGTTTTTACGCTTCTTATCTGAGGATAAACTGTCTTATGTAGTTTACGGTGAATTCGACTCCGCGGTCGCCGAGGTCGCCGGTCCATACGCCGGAGTGCGGCTCGATCGAGAGCGTCTTGTCGTAGCCCGCGAGATAGAGGATCGCGAAGATCTTCGGCCACGGCAGATCGTCGATGCCCGCCGGCGGATCGTCGAGCGCCTGACCGTTGACCTTGAGGACGCCCTTGATATGCATGTGAGCGAAGCGGTGAGCCCATTTCGTGAGCTCGGAGATATAATCCTCGCCCGCCTCGTAGGGATGCGAGCAGTCGTATTTGATCATGAGATCCGGGAAATGGGAAAGGACGACGTCCCACGTCTTGTCGCGGCAGAGGAAGTTGTTCCAGTCGCAGTTGTAAAGGGCGAGGGTGACGCCGCGCTCCTTCGCGTACGCGAGCATCTCTTCAAGATACTCGACCGCGAGGACGTAGTTTCTGAAAAGGGACTGCTCCTTATCGCGGTTGACTCCGAGGTTGAAGACGGGCGAGCCGATGTCCGCCACGACGTCGATCTGCTTTTTGATCATATCGACCACGGAACGGTCGATCGCGTTGTTCTTGATGACTTCCGCGTTCCAGCGTCCGACTGAAAGGATCGGCAGCTCGAACTCGTCGATAAGCGCCTTTATATCGTCGCGGGACTTGATGAAATCCTCCGTTTCGGGGTCGAAATTGGTGCAGACCTCGATGAAGTCGAGCCCCAGCCGTTTTACGTATTCGAACCTGTCTCTCGTGTAGCCTTCGATGATTCCGAGTTTCATTTATTACCTCCCGTTAGCGGGAATCCTCCCGCGTTTTATTTCACCAATATTCTACCATATCGGCAAGACGCGAGTCAAGCGGTTTTTGCCGTCATCCCGCACAAAAAAAGAGCCCCGCGGAATGACTCCGCGGGACTCGTTTACGTGCATGATAGGCAATTCACTCGCGTCATTCTCCGGCGACGATAAGTTCGGTCAGCCCGTCGCCGCTGAGATAGACGTCGACACAGCCGCCGTCGATGTTTTTATCCTTTGGAAAGAACGATATACGCCATATTTCAGCCGCTTTGTCGTAATACACGGAATACGACTCGTCCGAACGGAGCTCATGCTCGTTTGACGCGAGGCGGAAAGCGTCGTCGGCGTTATTGACCGCAGTTTCTGTTACGTTGACAAACCCGTCGCGTCTTACCCCCGCATCGTCTTCCTCGTATTCCGACTGAACGTCAGCCCACGAGAATGATCCGGTCTCATTTGCAGAACAGGAGGCGAAAGGCAAAGCCAGCAAAAGAAACAGGAGTATTGACAGTACCTTTTTCACAAACACGTCCCCTTTCACCGCATAATAAAACGTGTGTCATCTGAGCGAACGTGTTGCAGCGCATCGCGGAAGTTGGAGTATCTTGAGGCTTCCCCTTGAGGGGAAGCTGGCAACGAAGTTGCCTGATGAGGTGATGAGGCGATCCCGGTGTCACCTCATCCGGGTCCTCCGGACCCACCTTGTCTACCCTGCTGGGCTCGGTCAGGCGCGGCTCTGATAGCCCACCGGGCTGTCATTCACTACCGCACCGTGCGCTTCGCTACCCTCAAGGGGAAGGCTTTCGACACCGGTATTCGCTTCTCCGCTCAGAATTACGCCGAAGTTCGTTGCCGCCTATCCCACCTTATATTCGTTTATGATCCTGACGATTACGTCGTGGAGAAGCTCGACCTCGAAGTCGCCTACGATGGGTTCGAGATGAGACGCGCCGACGCCTGAGTCGTCTTCCTCGTATTCCGACTGAACGTCAGCCCGGTCGAACGCGCCGTTCCGCGGTGCGCACGAGATCAAAAGAAGACTCAATATCAATCCTGAAAGAACCGACGCCGCTTTCCCCGTCATTCGCCCACGTCCGTCAGGGCCCCGATGAAGAACGGCAGATTCGTCTCGGTGTCGACGAGCATATAGACGAACGGACGGTCGAGATACACGGTCTTTGGCTCCTCCATGAACGCCGACCCCTCCTTCATCTCAACGATAGTCGCCGCTCCCGCCTTCGTCCCCCTCTCGTCGACCGAGATAAACGTCTTGTGGAAGACCTCTCCGATCATTATCGGTCCGTACTCCGACGTACCGAGCCCCGAAAAGTCGGCGGAGGTCTCAAACGGAATCCTCATACCCATTCCCTTGAGAACTTCGGCGAGCAGGACCGAGTATTCCGTCCCAAATTTCGGGATCATCGTCAGGACCTCGCCGCTCTCCGGGGAAGAGATCGTTTCGCGGAGTTTTTCGCCGTCGAGCGACGCGATATAGTCGGAGAGCGAAACGCCCTCGTTCGGAAGCATCGCGACGAACGCGAATCTTCCGCCGCTGTAATATTTTATGAATCCCGTCGCGCTTCCGTCGTCGAGATAGCCCCACTCCGCGCCGTGCATCATCGGAACGGTCTTCTTCACACCGTCCTCGCACGTGAACTCGCCGTCGCGGATCTGGTTTTCGAAATACACAGTTTCCCATTCCGCGTCGAAAGCGAGCGCGTTCACGAGGAACATCACGTCGTCGCGGCTTATCGAGTCGAGGATTGAGGGGATCATCCCTTCCGTTTTTTCCTTCACCCAGTCGTTGAGCTTTTTGAGAGTCGATCCGTCAAAGGGCGCGCGGTACGCGTCCGCGCCGTAATAGTCGGCGTTGGCGGAGAGAAAATCGCGGTTCGCCTCGAATCCGCCGCCATCCCTGAACCAGATCGAGTTCGCGAGCGACAGTTTGCTCTTCTCCGTTGGCTTCAGCGCATTCATATAACTGCGGAAAAATGAGTTGAGATCGTCCTTGTCAAGTCCGAGAACGGTTTCCATCTCCAAAAGCGTCTGTCCCTTCGCGCCGTTTGCCGTCATCGAAAGAGCGGCGAGGACGGAAAGCGGGGAAACGAGAACGTTTTCGCCGCCGTCAGCGCACGCGCGGAACAGGCGGACCGCAAAATCCGCCGCCGCCGCGGCGTCCGCTTCCTTCACGGCTCCGGGATCGCCGAGCTGACGCGGCTCGACGCCCGCCATCAGATCGTCGTTCGCGCTGACGGGAACGGTGATACCGCACGAGGAAAGATTTACGCAAACCGTGAGTGCAAGCGCCGCGAGAAGTATAAACGCAGTGATTTTATTTTTCATTTTATTATCCCGCCTTGTATTCGTTTATGATCCTGACGATGACGTCGTGGAGAAGTTCTACCTCGAAGTCGCCGACGATGGGTTCAAGATGAGACGCGCCGACGCCCGAGTCGTCGGTGAGGAACACGTACGTGCCGCCGGTGACCGCCGCGATCGCTCTGCCGAACAGTTCGGTCTCGCGCTCGCTGTTCGACGCGACGACGGGAATGAGTCTGATCCCGCGGGACGCCGCGGAGCGGACCGCTTCCACTACGGTTTCCTCGACTCCGTCGTGAGGCGGAGCGTCGAAGATCAGAAACGCGATCTTCTCGCAGTCGTCCGCCCAGTCGGTATTGTCGGTGATCGCAGCTTTCAGGATCTTATCGACCGCCTCGGGGGTGTCTCCGCCGCCCGCGCAGTACTCGTCGCACAGCAGCGATTTGACGGCCGCGATATCGCCCGTGAACGGATTGCATTTCGTGACGTAATCGTCTCCCTCGTCGCGGTAGAAGTTGACGGAATACGTGACTCCGTCGACGCCCGCATCCTCGGCGATCGAGGCGAAGTCCTTCTGCAGGTAAGCGAGTTCGTCGCCCATGGAGCCGGTCGTGTCGATGATGAACGAGACCTGAAGAGCGGTCTTCGCCGCAGCTTCGGAGGTCTTAACGAGAGTCACGTCCTCGGCGGCGACCGAAAGAGAACTTCCCTGTTCGCCGCTCGTGTCGCCCCTGAGCGCGACGTCCGCTTTTGCTTCTCCGGATACGACGGACGCGGGTTTTTCGTCCTCTCCCCAAAAGAGGTACGCCGCCCCGTCCTTTCCGCTGACCGCGGAGAAAAGGACCGAGCCGTCGGAGGCGAGCAGGTCGACCTTTTCGCCGTTCAGCGGCGAGCCGTCCTCTCCCGTCACGCTGACGCGCACGCGGCAGCGCGGGTCGACGCCGAACGCCGGGAACTCTATCTTTTCGGAATTCACGAGGTTCATGAAGAACGGCCAGTTGTCAAGGTCGCGCCACTCCGCCGCGGTGAGGATAAAGGCGTCGGCGCCGTTTATCGGTACCTCCGGCAGTTCGCCGGGATCGCGGGGCGTACCCGGCTCGTCCGACGTCTTGGCCACGCCTGCAATTTCCCCGTCGGCCGGTTCGCCGTATCCTTTCGCTTCGGGTTCGCCCTCCGCGGCTGCATCGCCGTCGCCGTAGCCGTCTTTCTCGTCTTTCGAATAAAAGGCAAGGCCGTTTTCTTTGTCTTCCGCGTCTGCCATCCCGGACTTCGAATCGTCCGCGGCACCGGTCGGCGAGGACGTTTTCGTTTCCGCCGGCAGCGTATCGCGGACGCCGTCTTTTTCAGCCGCAGGACGGGTGACGTTCATCACGAGAACGACCGACCCGATTATCGACAGCACGAGCACCGCCGCGATGACGGAGAACAGCACTTTCATTTTTCTTCTTCCGCCCGCGGCGGTTCTCTTCTTGCCGGTCTCGTCGACGATCTTCTCGTCGATCTCTCCGACGCCGGCCATAAGATCTTCCTTTTTCATTTTATATTCCCTCCTTTGCGCCGTAGCCCTCTTCCTCGAGGCGGCGTCTCAGCCCCGCTCTGACTCTCTCGAGCGTCCCCCTGACTTTCGCCGGGGTCAGGTTCGTGTACGAGGCGATCGCTCTGACGGGGTCGAGATAGAAATATCTGCCCGTGAAGACCGTCCGCTCCGTTTCCGACAGCGATAAAAGATACCGGCTGATACATCTGCCGAGCTCGGCGCGCTCGACCTCGTCCTCGACGCCTGTGCCGCCCGAAGGGACGCACTCCTCGAGTTCGTCGAGAGAAAGGTCGTATTCCGCGCCGCCCCTTCTGCCCGCCGTTCTTTTTTTGATCCTGTCGAGAGAGATCCTTCTCACGATAACGGAAAGGTATGCGGACAGCGACCGCGGACGGTCCGGCGGGATATTCTGCCACGCCTTGAGATACGTGTCGTTGACGCACTCCTCCGCGTCGCCGGCGTCGCCGAGAACGTTCATCGAGATCTTCGTGAGATAGCGGAAATATTTCGTTTTCGTTTCCGAAACGGCGCGCTCGTCCCTTTTCTCGAAAAGCTCGATGATCTTTTCGTCCTCCATACGCTCGCCTCCTTTCGTGAGTTTCGGGGCTTTCATCCATACAGACGCAAAAATTCCGGGAATTTGCTGCTTTTGCGTAAAATTTTTCCGTTTATACCAAAAATCCGACCGCGCGGGCGCGGTCGGATCCTTGATCTTACATTATATTATTCCTCGGCGGGAGTTTCTTCAGCCGGCGCTTCCTCGGCGGGAACTTCCTCAGCCGGAGCTTCTTCAACCGGAGCTTCTTCAACCGGAGCTTCTTCAACCGGAGCTTCTTCAACCGGAGCTTCTTCAACCGGAGCTTCCTCGACCGGTGCTTCCTCGACCGGTGCTTCCTCAGCGGGAACTTCCTCAGCCGGTGCTTCTTCCGTTTCTTCCTCATCGGGGATATCCTCGGGTTCCATCAGAGCGCGGATGGACAGGGAGATGCGGTGGCTGTTCTCCTCGACCGCCGTGATCTTGACGTGAACGGTATCGCCGACTTTGACGACTTCGGACGGATGCGCGATCTTATGATCGGTGAGCTGGCTGATAGGGATAAGGCCGTCGACGCCGGGAACGAGTTCCGCGAACGCGCCGAAAGGCATGACGCTGACGATCCTGACGTCCGCCTCGTCGCCTACCGAGTATTTCTCCGTGAACTGGTTCCACGGATTCATGCCGTCGGTCTTGTACGAGAGCGAAACGCGCTTCTTTTCTCTGTCGAGAGCCTTGACGGTGACGTGAATGACGTCGCCGACGTTGACGACTTCGGACGGATGCTTGATTCTGAGCCACGAAAGCTCGGAATTGTGGACCATGCCGTCCACTCCGCCGAGATCGACGAACGCGCCGTAGGAGGTGAGGGATCTGACTTCGCCGTCAAACTCCTGGCCCTCTTCGATGTTCGCCCAGAATTCTTCCTCTTTCGCGCGGCGCTCTTCTCTCTGTACCGCGCGGATGGAAGCGTACGCTTTCTTTCTGTCGGTCTTGATCTCGATGATCTTGACTCTCTGCGTCGTGCCGACGAGGACGTCAAGGTCGTTGTCGCGCGGCACTCCGGTCAGGGACGCGGGAATGAATACTCGGACGCCGAACAGTTCGATGATCACGCCGCCCTTGACGGCGTCTCTGATCTTGCCCTCGAGGATCTCGCCCGACTCGTAAGCCGCGACGATCTTGTCCCAGTTGAGGTCGGAATCGACTCTGTTCTTGTCGAGCATCGCGATGCCCTCGACGTCCGATACTTTGATGACTTTCGCCTTGATGACGTCGCCGACGTGGTACAGATCGGTCAGCTTAGCCTGCGGATCGTGCGTCGCCTTGTCGTGAGTGATTATGCCGGTCGTTTTCGTTCCGAGGTCGAGCTGGATCTCGGTGTTCGTAACGTTACTGACAACGCCTTCGACGATATCTCCTGAATTTATGGTTTTGAGACTCTGCTCATACATCTCGGCAAAATTTTCGGTTTGTTCGCTCATTGTTCTGACTACCTCCTGAATAACGATCTCCGGAGTCGACGCTCCGGCGGTCACGGATACACGCGATTTTTCGGGGAGGTGTATCCTCGCCGCATCAGCGGCACATCCCACAAAATATACTTCGCCGCATTTCCTGCGGCAAACCTCGAAAAGCTTTCTCGAATTGGAGCTCTCCTTCGACCCGATCACGATCACCGCGTCGGACGTCGCTGCGAGCCTCTCCGCTTCGGACTGCCTTTCTTCGGTCACTTTACATATTGTATCAAAAATTCGGACGTTTGTATATACTTTTTTGAGAATTCCCTGACATTTTTTCCATTCGGCGGTAAGTTGGGTCGTTTGCGACGCCGCGGAAACCTCGTCAGCCGCCGAGATGACGGCATCTCCTCCGTCCGACAACCATTTTTCGAGCTCTTCCGAATCGCGAAGGGCGATACCGCCGCCGTCAAGACAGCTCATTATCCCCTCAACCTCGGGATGGCCCGGGTCGCCGATAAGGATGAAAAATTTATCGGGTCCGGAGTTCTCCTTCGCCGTCGCGCGCACTTTTTCGACGTACGGGCACGTGCAGTCGAGCAGAGTGAAGTTCGGGACTCTTTCGGCGACGGCTTCGAGTTCTTGAACGGTCTCTTTCTTCTCGCCGTGGGCGCGGATGAGCAGAGTGATCTTTACGCCCGCCTCCGCCGCGCGGATCAGATCCGGTATATCGTCCCGCGAGGCGCATTCCGCTCCTCGGGCCGCGACGGATCTCAGATATTCGTCGTTGTGGATGAGGCGGCCGAGCGTTACGATCCTGCGCGCGCTGCCGCTCTTTTCCACCTCCGAGAGCGCGGCCTCGAGCGCGTCCGCGGCGCGGCGCACGCCGAAGCAGAATCCGGCTTTTTCGGCTATACGTACCGTCACTTCTCCCGTCCTCCGTCTTTGAGCGAACAGATGCGGTCGAAGATCAGCTCGGCGGCGGCGAGGTATTCGCGGCTCCCGCCGTTTTCAAATCCGAGCTCGGAGTTCTTTATAACGGGGCCGAAGATGACGCGGGTGCGGCGGAACGCCGAGGTCCTTCTCTTTTTCGTGTCGATGAAAACGGGCAGGACGTCCGCCCCCGTATGGTATGCGACAAGGCCGACGCCGCCTTTGACCTCGGTCTCCCTCGGGTCGACTCCCGGCCGTCTCGTCCCCTGCGGGAAGATGCCGACGAGTTCGCCCTTCTCTATCAGTTCCATCGTGTATTTCAGGCTCTTGACGTCGGTTCCGCCCCTGTCGACCGGGTACGCGCCGAGTAAGCGCATGAACGGCCCGACGACGGGAGTGCGGATGAGTTCCGCCTTCGCCATATAGCGGACCTGACGCTTTATCGGCGCGGAGATGACGATGACGTCCGGGATCGCCGTGTGGTTTGCGGCGAGTATGCACCCGCCCTCCGGCACGTTTTCGAGTCCCTCCGCCTTAACTCTGAAAAGCCACTTCAAAGGATGGCGGAACACCTTGTGAAAACCTTTGTAGAAACCCATATCACACCTCGCGGCGCGGGCGGGGCTCAGTTCTCCCGCCCGTAAATATGTTCGACGGCGTCGATAAGACCGAGTACGTAGCAGATCGTCTGCTCGAGGTCGTATTCGTCGTTGACGAAGACGATCGAGTCCTCAGCGGGTTTGAGCGGAGCGATTTCCCTCTCGCTGTCCGCTTTATCGCGTTTGACGATGTCGGCGAGGACCTCCTCGAACGGCTGCGGCGTCCCCTTTTCCTCGAGTTCGAGGAAACGCCTCTTAGCCCTTACCTCGGGGGAGGCGGTGAGGAAGAGCTTGAGCTCCGCGTCGGGGATTATGACCGTGCCGATGTCGCGGCCGTCCATCACGACGCCGCCGTCCCCCGCGAACTTTTTCTGCAGGTCGAGCAGCGCCTCGCGCACCTCGGGGATCGCCGATACGGCGGAGGCGTAAAGCGATACCTCCGGCGTCCTGATCAACCCGCCGACGTCCTCTCCGCCGAGAGTCATTATCCCGCGGTCTCCGTCGGGGATGAAGGCGATGTCGATCTCGGGCAGGCAGGCGATGATCGCTTCCTTATCGTCGGACGCTATGCCGCGCCGGGCGACGAAAAGACCGACCGCGCGGTAGAGCGCGCCGGTGTCTACGTAAATGAATCCGCGCCTTTTCGCGACCTCGCGGGCGACGGAGCTCTTCCCCGCTCCGCCCGGGCCGTCGATGGCGATCCTTATTCTTCTGTTCTTTTCCACGGTCTTATCCTCCGTATTCAGTCTGCGTCATTTTGTTTTTCGCCGGAAGCGGTATGACCGGCGACGCGCCGGCGGCGGACGTTATCTCGGCGATCAGAAGCGTGCAGCGCGCGTTGAGAGAAGCGAAAAGGATCGGAAAGCCGGTCTGGAATTCGTGGGCAACGTTCACGCTCTTCCAGTCGACCAGATCGCGCTTCTCCGGATCGAACTTGAGTTCCGCCGCGAACGAGACTGAGAGCTCGAAAAGTTCCTCCGGCTGGAACGTGAGCCGCCTGTTGAAGACGATCTTCACGCCGAACGGATATCTGAGCTGAGCGACGACCGAGTCCTTACAGTCGAGCCGTTTGCCCTTCTCTCTCACCGCCTTCGCGCCGAGCGCCTCATAGCTTATGTTCTCGAGAAATATCCTGCGTTCGGGCAGGAAATACGAACTGAAATTTTCCATATATTCTTTCCTCCGTTTGAGGTGTTTTCATTATATCATATTTTGCCGGTTTTTTCAACGAGAAAGGATAGGGAATTCGGAATGCGGAATGCGGAATTCGGAATTGTTTTCATTTGCGGCGTTTGTTGACATACGGTGAGGAAATTGGTAGAATTATCAAATGAGAAACAATACCGAAAGGATATTTAAGATATGGTCAAAATCGAAAGATCGGGCGCCGTCGGCGGCGCCGAAGTTGACGATTTTATTCTGTCTGAGGGAAAACTCGCGGTCAGGATCTCCGAATACGGCGCGGCGGTCCGCTCCGTCGTATTCGATGGGGTCGAATGCGTCCTCGGGTACGATACCGTCGACGGATACGTGAGCGGCGATTCGTATCAGGGAGCGACGGTCGGTCGGTACGCCAACCGCATCGGAGGCGGCGCGTTCGTCCTCGACGGCGTAAAATACGAGCTCGACAAAAACGAAAACGGCAAAACGACGCTCCACGGAGGCGCGCCGGGCTTCCGTTTCAAAATACTGAAAGGCGAGCGGACCGGCGACTCGTCCGCCCGGTTCACGACCGTCTCCCCGGACGGCGAGGGCGGTTTCCCGGGAGAGATGAGTTTCTCCGTCACGTTTACGGTCGCCGGGGACGCCCTTGAGATAAGATATGAGGCGGTATCGTCAAAAACGACCGTCATGAACTTCACGAATCACGCGTATTTCACGCTCGGCGCGGAAAACTGCCTCGACACTCGGCTGGCGATCGACGCCTTCGCGTTCTGTCCGATCGACTCCGATATGATACCGACCGGCGAGCTCGCGCCCGTCGACGGCACTCCGTTCGATCTGCGCGAGGCGAGAAGGCTCGGCGACGGGATCGCCTCGGGTCATCCGCAGATCGTCGCGGAAAAAGGGTACGACCACAACTTCTGCCTTCGCGGCGAGCCGCGCGCCCTCAAGGAAAAGGCGGCGGAGGCGTTCTGTCCCGCGACTGGGATAAAACTCGTCTGCTCGACCGATATGCCGGGACTTCAGCTTTACACCGCGAATATGCTCGACGAGCCGGGAGGACGCGGCGGAGTCCGTCTCTTCCCGCACGAGGCGTTCTGCCTCGAGACGCAGTTCTACCCGAACAGCCCGAACGAGCCGTCGTTCCCGTCCTGCGTCGTCAAGGCGGGTGAGGTCTTCACTTCGGTCACGAAATTCGCGTTTTCGCGTGAATAAACAATATTCAGCTCCCTCGGGTCCGGCTTTCGGATGAAGCGCCGCTGAGCCGAGGGATCTGTTTGTTTTTGCCCTCATTTTCTCCGGACGAATCCGTTGAAAATCGGGGACGAATGTGGTATACTGAAAAAAGATAATAATTATCCCGCGCGCGTAGTCCGAGAGGACAAATTCAAACGGCGCGGCGAGCCCGACGGGCCGGAACGGAGTTTATATGAAATACGGAACACTGTACGCTTACTGGACGCACGAATGGACCGGAGACTACAAGCATTTCGCGAAAAAAGTCGCCGATATCGGCTTCGATATCCTCGAGATCTCCGCGGGAGATCTGCTGACGATGTCCGACTCGTATCTCGCCGAGCTGAAAGCGCTTGCGAAGGAGCTCGGCATCATCATCACCTCCAACATCGGCCCCGCCAAGAAGTACGACGTCGGTTCGTCCGATCCCGAGACCAGAGAGCGCGGGATCAAATTCCTCTCCGACATCATGAAGCAGATGGACAAGCTCGACTCCCGCTCGATCGTCGGCGTCATGTACACGTACTGGCCGTGCGACTTCACCGATCTC
The DNA here is from genome assembly GCA_017545225.1 of Clostridia bacterium. GTDB lineage: Bacteria > Bacillota > Clostridia > Oscillospirales > CAG-272 > RUG11130. The sequence continues at coordinate 6,258 of JAFWPR010000143.1, read as the reverse complement.
GACAAGCCCGCCATCTGGGCGCGCGGAGTCGACAGCGTAAAGAAACTCGGTCACGTCGCGGGCGAGCTTGGTATCGACTACTGCCTCGAGGTCGTCAACCGCTTTGAGACCAACATCCTGAACACCGCAGAAGAAGGCGTTCAGTTCTGCCGCGACGTCGACATGCCGGCGGTCAAGCTCCTTCTCGACACGTTCCACATGAACATAGAAGAGGATTCCATGGGCGGCGCGATCCGCACCGCGGGCAAGCTGCTCGGCCACGTCCACGTCGGCGAGGCGAACAGAAAGCTCCCCGGTCAGGGCAGACTTCCCTGGGACGAGATCGGCGCGGCTCTGCGCGAGATCGGCTTCGACGGCAACGTCGTCATGGAACCGTTCGTCAAGATGGGCGGCAAGGTCGGCTCCGACATCAAGGTATGGCGCGATCTCTCCGATAACGCCGACGAGGCGCAGATGGACGTCAACATCAAAAAGTCCCTTGAATTCCTCAGAGGTAAATTCGAGGGCTGAACCGAATGAAGTTTTCAGAAAAGATACCGCCCGCGGAAAGACCCGCGGGCGGGATACTGCCGCCCGTTATGACCCCGCTCCCTCTCGGCGCGGTAAAGCCGCTCGGATGGCTCGGAGAACAGTTCCGGCTCACGGTGAACGGATATTTCTCCCATATGGAGGATATTTCGTTTTTCATGCGGGAGGACAACGGCTGGCTCGTACCCGGCGCGAAAGAGTCTCCCGACGGCAATCCGAGCTACGCCCGCATCGCGTGGGAGGAGCAGATGTACTGGCTTCGCGGAGCGTACAAGCTCGCGCTGGTGACGGGCGATGAAAAGCTGACCGCGATCTGCGATAAGTATTTCGACGCGTTTTTCGCGTCGAGGAAACCGGACGGATATTTCGGTCCCGACTGCCTTTACGCGATCGAATCCGAAAACGGTCCCGTCCCCGACGTCTGGCCTCATTTCGTCGCGGCGGAGATCCTCTCCGACCTTTACGACGCGACGAAAGACGAACGGGTGCTCGACCTGCTGCACGGCTTTTTCACGTTCTGCGCCGATCTGCCCGAGGACAAACTCATTCCTCCGAGAGACAGGCATTTCCGGTGGCAGGGAGTGATACAGAACGACCGCTGCTGCGACGCGGTCCCCGTGATCCACAAAGTCTTCCGCCTTACGGGCGACGAAAAAATGATCGAACTTTGCAGACGGCTCGAGACGATCAACGACAGAGAGCCTCGGGAGAAGATCGAGGCGCACGTCGTCAACTTCGCCGAAAGGTTCAGATATCCCGCCCAGCGATATCCCCTGTCGCACGACCCCGAAGACTTCGAGCGCTCAAGGCGCAGATACGAATCTCATATGGAAAAATGGGGTCAGATGCCCGGCGGTCTGTGGGCTGCCGACGAGAACACGAGAGAAGGCAAGACCGACCCGCGTCAGGCGACCGAGACGTGCGCGATGAGCGAGGCTGTGAAGAGCTTCACGTATCTCGCCTCCCTTTCGGGGGAAAGCGTATGGTCCGACCGCTCGGAGCGGATAATGTTCAACAGTTATCCCGCGTCTCATACGCCCGATTACACGGGCCTGCACTATCTGACGGCAGACAATCAGCCGACGCTCGACGCGCTCGATCACGATTACGACAACAAAGGAATGATGACGAGATACAGCGCGTTCGAGTACCGATGCTGTCAGCACAACACCGGAATGGCGTGGCCGAACTACGTATCCTCGACGTTCGCCGAGACCGCGGACGGCTCGCTCGCCGCGCTCTCCTTCGCGCCGTGCGAGGTCGATTACCGTCTGCCCTCCGGCCGCGTCAGGATCGTTGAGGAAACGGATTATCCGTTCGTGACGGATATCTCGTTCAGGATCTTTTCCGACTCGCCGTTTTCTTTCGCGGTGAGGATCCCGTCCTGGTGCGAGGGCGGATCCGCCGTCCTGCGCGGGGAAAGATCGGAGATCCCCGCGCGCCCCGGCTTTATGTTCTTCGACGTCGCTGACGGCGACGCGCTTGATATCAGTTTCAAAGCGTCGGTCAGATTCGACCGTTACCCGCTCAACAACGACTGCGTGTCCGTAGGTCTCGGACCGCTCGACTTTTCTCTCAAATACCGGGAAAAGTGGACCGCGGCGGAGATCCGCACAGACCGGGCGGGTCGCGAATGGACCGACTGGGACGTCGAGGCGGAGGATCCGATCTTCCCCGCTCTCGATCTGTCCTCTCCCGTCACCGTAAAGCGAAAGGACGTGACGGGCACCCCGTTCACGCCGGATTCGGCTCCGGTCGAGCTTTCGGCGTCGGGATACGCTGTCCCCGGGTGGGGGATGGGAGAAGAGAATACGGTCGATCCCGTTCCCCCGTCGCCTCCCGCGACGGAGGGGGGAGCGATACCGCTCCGTCTCGTCCCTCTCGGGTGCATGCGAGTCAGACTATCCTGCTTCCCGCACGTCGGGGAGCCGAATTTCGGAGGTAAATCATGATCTGGACAATGGGTGAACTCATAGTTGAAATAATGAGGGACAAGGAGGATTCCCCGCTCGATAAGGCGGGCGTGTTCCTCGGCCCCTTCCCGAGCGGAGCGCCCGGGATCTTCATCGACACGGTCGCGCGCCTCGGCCACGGCGCCGGGATCATCAGCGGCGTCGGCCGCGACGACTTCGGGAAATGCCTGACCGAAAGGCTCGGCGGCGACGGGGTCGACCTGTCGCACGTGCTGATCGACGAAACGTGCTCCACGGGATGCGCGTTCGTCACGTATTTCAACGACGGTTCGAGAAAATTCATATTCCACATAGGAAACACCCCCGCCGCGAAGGCGGTCTGCCCCGACGAAGTTCCCGCCGCGGACTTCTTCCACATCATGGGATGCTCGGTGATGAGCCGCGACGTTTTCGGCCGCGAGATCATCAAGGCGGCGAAAAAGTTCCGCGAAAAGGGCGCGAAGATCTCGTTCGACCCGAACATCCGCCCGGAGCTTCTCGGCGACTCCTCGCTCGTGGGCGAGATCATGGAGATGACGAGCGTCTTCATGCCCGGCGTGTCCGAGCTTCTGCTCATTACCGGCAGGGAAACGGTCGAAGACGCCGTCCGAAAATGCTTCGACGACGGATCCGTCGAGATCGTCGCGCTTAAAAACGGCTCGAAGGGCTGCCGCATCTTCACGAAGGGCGGCGAGTACTTTGAGATGGGTGTCTACCCGATGAAGCCCGTCGACGCGACGGGAGCGGGCGACTCGTTCGACGCGGCGTTCCTGTGCGGCCTCGAGGACGGTCTTTCGATCCCCGACTGCACGCGCCTCGCATCCGCCGCCGCTACGCTCAACATCGGAGCGTTCGGTCCTATGGAAGGCAAGATCAACCCGGAAAACGTCAAGGCGATTATCGACGCCAATCCCGAAATGTAAGGAGACCCCGTTATGTACGTTTCAAGTTTTGAGATGATAAAAGCCGCGCGCGAGGGCAGATACGCCGTCCCCGCGTTCAACGCGGAGAATATGGAGATGGTCCAGGCGATCGTCTCGGCGGCGGAGTCCGTCCGCTCGCCCGTCATGATCCAGACGACGATGCCGACCGTCAAATACATTGGCGAGGATATGGCCGTCGCGATGGTCAAGACCGCGGCGGAGCGCGCGACCGTTCCGGTCGCCCTGCATCTCGACCACTGCACTTCTTTCGACGCCGTGATGCGCGCCCTCTGGGCGGGCTACACGTCCGTCATGTTCGACGGCTCGAAGATGCCGTTTGAAGAAAACGTCGCCCTGACCCGCAAGGTCGTCGACGCGGCGCGCCCGATGGGCGTGACCGTCGAGGCGGAGCTCGGCACGGTCGGCGGCAAGGAGGACAACGTGTCCGCTTCGATCATCTACACCGAGCCCGAAGAGGCGGAGGAATTCGTCGAGCGAACGGGCGTGGACATCCTCGCGATCGCGATCGGCACGGCGCACGGATTTTATAAAGGCGAGCCGAAGCTCGACTTCGACCGCATCGACGTCATCAGGAACAGGATCGACACGCCGCTGGTTCTTCACGGCGGCTCGGGCATCCCGACCGAGAGCGTCAAGCGCGCCATCTCGCTCGGTATGAGCAAGGTCAACTTCGCGACCGAACTGCGCGCCGCGATGACCGGAGCGGTCAGGACGGCGCTCGCCGACGAGGCGATCATCGACCCGAAGAAATTCATGGGACCGGGCCGCGACGCGGTCGTCGCGTTGTGCCTTGACAAGATAGACATGTGCGGTTCCGCCGGAAAGGCGTAAAAAACATTGGGAGGACGCCCTTATGAAGAACTTCAGATCTTTTTCATTCTTTCTCGCTCTGGTGATGCTCTTCTCCTTCGCCGCGCCGCTGACCGTCGGGGCGAAAACTCTTTACTCCGACGTCGAGGCGGGAAGATGGAGCGAAGGATCAATTGAATACGCTTCCGAAAACGGATATATGCAGGGCGTCGGCGGAGGGCGGTTCGATCCCGAGGGGTCGATGACCCGCGCGATGGTCGTCACGGTCCTCTGGAGGATCGACGGCAGACCCGAGGCGGGCAAAAGCTCGTTCTCCGACGTGCCGGGGGGCGAGTGGTACTCCGAACCCGTCGCGTGGGCGGAGTCGACCGGCGTCGTCACCGGCGTCGGCGGCGGGCGGTTCGACCCGGACGGCGTTATCACGAGAGAACAGCTCGCGACGATCCTCTACCGCTACTGCGGTTTCAAGAAACTTGACGTTTCCGAAAAAGGCGACGTTTCCGCCTTTACGGACAAGGACAAGATCGATGCGTGGGCGGTTGACGCCGTCCGCTGGGCGGTAGGCATCGGCCTGATCCGCGGGGTGACCGCCAAGACGGTCGATCCCCTCGGCAGCGCAACGAGAGAGCAGGTGGCAACTATTCTGGAACGGTTTGACAAAATGGAATTCACGGATCTTATCGGTCTGTTCGCCCCCGTGGTCGAGGCGATCGCGGATCACACGCAGGAGATGCTCGACGACACTCTCGCAAAACGCGAGGGCGATCCCGGTCTCGATCTGCTCAGCTGGCGGTACGGTATAATGCTCATGGGTCTCGCCGAGGCGGGACGCTGGGACTACGTTAAAAAATACGTCGACCGCTGGATGGAATACGGCGCCGAATGCGAGCCGTGCGACTGCGGACTCGTGGGATACGCCGTTATCGGTCTTTACGAACAGACGGGCGACGAAAAATATCTCCCCGTCATCGAAGATATGAAGGAACAGATGCTTGAGTGGCCGACGGGCGAAGGCGGCGTCGTGCTCTACGGCAGGGAGGATTATCCCGACGTCCTCGTCGACGGCACAGGGATGGCGACTCCCTTCATAGCGAGATACGCAGGCACGTTCGGGAATGACGATATGGCGCGGCTCGCGCGCGACCAGGTCAACGGATATATACGGTACGGCGTCAACAGGATCACCCAAAGGGCGTACCACGGATACTCCGGCAAGGGGAACTTCGCCGGTGAAGACGGATGGGGACGCGGGACCGGATGGCTGATGCACGCGATAGGTAACGTGATGTGTTACTGCCCCGACGAAGAGACGGTCGAAAAGGCGGAAAAGTTCATCGGGAAAACGATGAATTACCGTCTTCCGGACGGAATGTTCCCGTGGAGCCTGTCGGATCCCGAGGCCGTTTCGGACACCTCGGCGACCGGGATGATCATGTGGGGCGTTATGAAAGCGAAGGAGAACGGTAAGTTCGCGAACGTCTCCCCCGATGAGATAACGAGGACGGCAAAGGCGACGCTCTCCGACGTCCGGGAAAACGGCGCGGTATACGGCTCGTCCGGCGAATCAGGCGGATGGGGCGCGTACAACAGCGACGAACACGGGAACTACAACACGACCTTCGACGCGAACAACGGCTGGGGACAGGGCGGCACGCTCTGCTTCCTCGCGTCGTATCTGAATTATCTCAAAAACAACTGACATTCGGGGTGACGGTATGAAAAAGAGCGTTAAAACGTTATCGGTCCTGCTCGCGGCGGTCTTTCTCTTCTCCTTCGCCGCGCCGCTGACCGTCGGGGCGAAAGCTCTTTACTCCGACGTCGAGGTGGGAAGATGGAGCGAGGGATCAATTGAATACGCTTCCGAAAACGGATATATGCATGGCGTCGGCGGAGGGCGGTTCGATCCCGAGGGATCGATGACCCGCGCGATGGTCGTCACGGTCCTCTGGAGGATCGACGGCAGACCCGAGGCGGGCAAAAGCTCGTTCTCCGACGTGCCGGGGGGCGAGTGGTACTCCGAACCC
>JAFWPR010000142.1 GCA_017545225.1 Clostridia bacterium | reverse complement strand
GGTCGGAAGGTAGTACTCCGTCTCCGCGGCGGACAGAAAGAACAGCTTCGCGCCGTTCAGCTCGGACGCCTGATACGTTTTCGGGTTGTAGTGCCCGGGAAGATCCGAGTATTCGACGGTATATTCCCCGTCCGTTTTGGTCGTCGGGATCACCGCCGCCTTTTCGAGCGCGGAAAATCCGTCGTATATCCTGTCGCGGTACGCTTCTGCTTCGTCAAAGGTCAGCCGGTCTCCCAGCGTTTCAGAGGAAACGAGGAGCTGCGTCTGATCTTTCTCTCCGATCACGCGCCAGCGGATCCCGCCGAGATAGATATTCCCGCCGTCCGCCGCCGGGATCTTGTCTATCGGACCGTACGCGTTGAATGCGTCGAACTTCCATTTTGCGGCGATGGTCGCCGTCGGATTACCCTGTGAGATCGTGCGGGCTTCTTTGAGACCTTCCTCTTCCCAGCCGTCAAACAGATAGTTTTCCTGCGGGCTGAAGCTGTCGGGGCAGTAATCGGCGTTTATTTTGAAGCCGACACAGTTGTTTTTCACTTTATAAAACTGCAGGTTCCCGGCCCAAGTCGGAAGACTGTCATACTCGTCAAAAGGACAGGTGTACGCGATCGGCTCGCCCTCGCCGTCGCCCGGAAACAGTATAACGGCGTATGAATCGGCCGGCACTAATACAAGAAACAGCGTGCTTTCATTTTGAATACCGTAATCCGCAAGGGTTTTACCGTCCTTTAAAAGCGTGCTTCCCAAATACAGCCGCTGCCGGTTCGGGGGGCAGCCCTCTTTATCCTGTATCTTCGCTTTGACGGCGCCGATCGAATCGGACGGTTCGACGTCCAGCGTGACCGTCTGCCCGGCGCCGTCCGCGACCGTCAGTTTAACGAATATCTGCATCGCGGACGCCGCGACCGGCAGCAGCGCGATCAGCATGACAAACGCCAGCAGTGCGGAAATGATGCGAACTTTCATTTTTTACCTCCCGTAATAATACCTGAGCGCTTTCTCGGCAAACGGCACCGTTATACCGAACGCCTCGGCGATCTGCCACGGCTCCGTCAGACCCTGACGGACCGCTTTTTTTATTTTCGACGCGGGGACGGTCTTCCTGATCGCCCACTCGTCCGCGCGCCGCTCGTGCTTTTTTCTCACGTCGTACGGAGAGTACAGATTATACAGCTCTCCTCTTATGACGTGGCCGAGCCCGTGCGCGAGCATGACCGTCCTCTCCGCTTCCGTCGAGACGCCGGGGTCGATCCCGATCGCGCAGGTCGAGCCTATCTGGACCTCGCAGCATCCCGTCTCGGGAAGGGACCAGTCGATCACGCTGACGCCCCGCTTTTTCGCGAGCTCGAGCAGCTTTTCACTTGTTTTTAGCTTTGACGTAATCTGCAAATTTTTTCACCTCGTCCCACATCTCGTCGGTGACAACCGTGTCGCCGCCGAAAAGGGCAACCTTCAATTCGTCTTCCTTTACCGTCTCTCTGCCCAGAAGATAGTCGACCGATACGCCGAAAATGTCGCTGAGGCGTATGAGCATTTCGTGGCTGGGCTGAAATTTGCCCTGCTCCCAGAAACCGAGCGTAGCGCGGGAGACCCCGAGTTCTTTTGCGAATTCGTCGAGCGTGAGTCCCGACCTTTTTCTGAGTTCTCTGATCCTGATCATTTCTTTTATCCTCCGGGAGTTTCAGCCGCGGAGCGTGCGGCTTATTTCATTATTCCGAAACCATTCTAACATCCTTTTCTAAAAAAATCAAGAAAGTTAGAAAAAAAGTATTGACAGGCGTAACAAATTAGGATATACTGTCATCAAGTCAAACGGAATTAGACAAAACAACTAACAAAACTAACGAGGAGAAACAGAAGTGAAGAAAAGTCAAATCATTAAAAATGAAAAAGCGGACGCCGGGCGCGTCATGGCGGGCTGTCCGTGCGAGGGATGCGAGGCGGCGTACGCGTGGCGCGGCGAGGACGGAGAGGTCGTCTGCCAATCGTATAGGAAATGCAGGCGGTATCTGCGCTGGTTTTCGGAGACGTGGCGAACCGTGACCGCGCCGTTCAAAGGAGGAAGAAAAAGATGAAAAAGTACGAGGCGAGGGCGGCTAAGTGCCCGTTTTACAGGCGCGAGTCGGGCTCGGTCGTCTTCTGCGAGGGGACGGAGGGGTGCAACGCGATCCACGTTGCGTTCTCCGCGCGTGCGCTGAAAAAGAAGTACGCCTCGGCGTTCTGCCGAGGGGAGTACCCCGAGTGTCTGATCGCCCGCGCGCTGACGGAGATCAAATACGGAAACGTTTTGGACAATTGACAATTGACAACGGACAATGGACAGTTGTCACCTCATCCGGCGGCTTCGCCGCCACCTTGTCTTCCCTGCGGGGTTCGGTCAGGCGCGGCTCTGACAGCCCACCGGGCTGTCATTCACTCCCGCGCCGTGCGCTTCGCTACCCTCAAGGGGAAGGCTTCAGATCCTTCGACTCCGGTCTTCGACCTCCGCTCAGGATGACACTTCTCTTCATTATTGTGTCATCCTGAGTGAAGCGGAACGTAGTGTAGCGAAATCGAAGGATCTAAAAGTGCAAAAAAACATATCAAGGAGAAAAACATGACCGTAAACAGGAAAAAAGGACCAAGGAAAACAAAGGCGAAGAGGGAAGCGGAAAAGCGGCGTGAGTACATCTACTCGGTCGCGTTCGACGTCGTCCGTCAGATCGGAGACGTCGTCGGGGGCGGACTCGCGGAGACCGACTACAAGCTCCGCGACATAACCGGCGCGCTCAAGGACCTCGAGGATATCCTCGACGTCGTGAGTGAAGAGGACGGAGAGGAAAAGGCGTTCCGCCTCGAAAAACTCCGCCGCGAGGTAACGAAGACGGAGGGAGAGAACGAGCTTACCGTCACGCTGGAGGGGGTGGACGAAGAGTGGGGAGAATGACCCTGACGATCCCCGAGCCGTCCGAGACTCAGAAGAAGTTCCTGACCGACCGACACAAATACGTCGCGTTCGGCGGCGCGCGCGGCGGCGGGAAATCGTGGGCGATCAGGACGAAGGCGATCCTGACCGCGCTGCGGTATCCGGGGATCAGACAGCTTATCATCCGCCGCACGTACCCGGAGCTGCGGATGAACCACATAGGACCGATGAGGCGGATGCTGCCGGAGGATCTTTATTCCTACAACGACAGCCACAAGGAAATGACGTTCAAAAACTCCTCGCAGATCGTCTTCCGTTTCTGCGCGGGCGACTCCGATCTGCCGGGCTTTCAGGGGCTCGAGTGCGACGTGATGTACATAGACGAGGCGACGCAGTTCACGGAAGGGCAGTTCCTCGTTCTGAAGGCGTGCGTCCGCGGAGCGAACGTGTTTCCGAAACGGATCTACCTTTCGTGCAATCCGGGCGGGACCGGTCACGGATGGGTCAAGCGTCTCTTCGTCGACCGCCGCTTCGACGGCGCGGAGAGGCCGGAGGAATACTCGTTTATCCCGTCGCGCGTTTATGACAATAAGATCCTGATGAAGTATCAGCCCGATTACGTCGCTCAGCTCGAAACGCTCGATCCCAAGCACCGCGCGGCGTGGCTCGACGGCGACTGGGACATCTTCGAGGGAGTCTTCTTCGAGGAGTTCCGCGACGATCCCGACCACTATTCGGACAGGCGATGGTCGCACGTGATCGACCCGTTCGAGATACCCGCGGGATGGCGGATATACCGCTCTTTCGACTGGGGCTACTCGCGTCCGTTTTCGTGCGGATGGTGGGCGGTGGAGGGCGACGGCACCGCTTACCGCATCCTGGAGCTGTACGGATGCACCGAGACGCCCAACGAGGGAGTCAAGTGGGACCCGGACCGCGTTTTTTCCGAGATCGCACGGATCGAGAGCGAGCACCGCTGGCTGAGGGGCAAAGAGATATTCGGCGTCGCCGACCCGGCGATATGGGCGGCGGGAACGGGGCAGAGCGTCGAGGAGGCGGCGGCGCGCCACGGCGTGATCTTCACGAAGGGCGACAACTCGCGCATCCCCGGCTGGCTTCAGATGAGATACCGCCTCGCGTTCAACGAAGAGGGGTATCCGATGATGTACGTTTTCAAAAACTGCCGCGCGTTCATCCGCACCGTGCCGTCGCTCGTGTTCGACGAGTACAGAGTCGAGGACCTTGATACGAACGGCGAGGACCACGTGGCGGACGAGACGAGATATTTCTGCATGAGCAGACCGCTCCCGGCGCGCACCCCGTCGGCGGCGGATCCGTTCTGCGCTTCGCCTCAGTCGGTCTATCTCGATATAAAGAAGGAAGATATGGTCCCGCACCCCTCGCGGGAGAAAATGGAGGTTTTGAGTGAAGTTGTCTGAGATATTCAAAAAAGCCGCGGCGGGCGGGAGAACGTCCCTCACGCGGGCTGCGGACGATAAGGAAAGGGTCAAGAGGGGCGAGGCGCTCCTCGGGAAATACAGGGCGGGGAAGGTAAATCTCGACCGCCGTATCGTCGAGAACGAGCAGTGGTACAAGATGAGAAGGACCGCCGTCGGCGGCGGGTCCGTCCCGTCGTCCGGCTGGCTCTTCAACGCGATAGCGAACAAGCACGCCGAGGCGATGGACAACTACCCGTCGCCGGTCATCCTGCCGCGTGAAGAGAGCGACCGCGCCGAGGCGGAGGCGCTCTCGGCGATCGTGCCGGTCATCCTCGACAGATGCGATTTCGAGCAGGTCTTCTCCGACGAGCAGATGTACAAGCTCAAGACGGGTACGGGCGTTTACGGCGTCTTCTGGGACACGTCGGCGGCGGGCGGCTACGGAGACGTCGCGGTGAGGAAGATCGACCTACTCAATCTCTTTTGGGAGCCGGGAGTCTCCGACATCCAGGAGTCCGCGAACCTGTTCCACGTCGAGTCCGTCGACAACGAGCGGCTGACGGCTCTTTATCCCGTCCTCGAGGGCAAACTCGGCGGCGATCCGCTCGCCGCGGGGAAGTACGTCTACGACGACGCGGTCGACGCGTCGGGCAAGTCGCTTCTCGTCGACTGGTACTACAAGAAACGAGCGGGAGACCGTACGGTCGTTCATCTTCTGAAATTCTGCCGCGGCGTATGTCTTTTTTCGAGCGAGGACGATCCCGTGATGAGGGATCGCGGCTTTTACGATCACGCCAAATATCCGTTCGTGTTCGACACGCTCTACACCGTCGAGGGCAGCCCCGCGGGATTCGGCTTCATCGACGTCGGGAAGGGCGCGCAGGACTTCATCGACCGCGGCGGCAGGGCTGTGTTTGAAAATCTGCTCGCGGGCGCGAAGCCGCGATATTTCGAGCGCATCGACGGCTCGATCAACGAAGAGGAGTTCTGCGACTTCACGAAGAGCGTCGTGCACGTGTCGGGCAACCTCGGCGAGGACTCGGTGCGCCCCGTCGACCACTATCCGCTCTCGGGGATCTACCTTGAGGTGCTCCGCGACAAGATAAACGAGCTGAAGGAGACGGTCGGAAACCGCGACGTCAGCACCGGCGGCACCGTCTCGGGCGTCACCGCGGCGTCCGCGATCGCGGCGATGCAGGAGGCGGGCGCGAAACTCACGCGCGACAACGTCAAGGCGGCGTACCGCGCTTTCCGCCTCGTCGTGCTCATGATAATCGAGCTGATCCGCCAGTTCTACGACGTCGAGCGCCGGTTCAGGATCATAGGTCCCGACGGCGCGATGAAGTTCATCGGTTACGAGAACAGCGGGATCGTTCCACGCGATCAGGGCGTCGAGTTCGGCGAGGCGCTCGGTGTGAGGACGCCGCTTTTCGACGTCAAGGTATCCGCGCAGAAATCGTCTCCGTACTCGAAGATGGCGCAGAACGAACTCGCGCTCGAGCTGTACAAATACGGCATATTCGCGCCCGAGAGGGCGCCCGCCGCCCTCCTGTGCCTTGAGATGATGGATCTCGACGGCAAGGAGGCGATCATGGAGAAGATAGCGAAGAACGCGGGGATTGGAGCGGATGCTCCGGCGGACGCCGCGATCACCGATCTTCCGTCCCGCCCCGCCTCGTTCAGAGGCGGCGAGTCCGCCGTCACCGCAGCGGCAAGGGAACGCGCCGCGGGGATCACGCGGGTGTGAGGAGCATCAACACGTTATCACGTCGTTCCCCGGCGCTGTGCGCAGGCGGCGGGGGGACTTGATATATATATTTCGCCCGTAAGGGCAGAGAGGAAAAAACATGGAAGAAGAAAAAAGCGTTCTTCAGCCGACGGTTGAGGAAATACCGGACGCGACCGGCAGCGGGGCGGATACGGCTGACGCCGCGTCCCCCGATACGTCCGCAAACGGACAAAACGGAGCGGGGGACGCCCCCGCGACGAAGGAGGAATTCGAGGCGCTCATTTCGGGCAGGTACAGGGACCTTTACAAAGCGCGCGTCAGCGCGATCGTGAAGGACCGTCTCAAAGCTTCGAAGGAGACCGAAAAGAAATACGAGGCGCTCGCCCCGGCGATCGAGGCGCTCGCCGTCAGGTACGGCGTTGGCGCCGACGACACGGACGGCCTGCTCCGCGCGATCGGGAAAGAGACGGAAGAAAAAGAGACGCCGCTCTCCGACGCGGAAGCGGGCGCGGACGCCCTGTATTCTGAGTGGATCGGGCAGGCGGAAAAGGCGAAGGAGCGCTATCCGTCGCTCGATCTCAAGGGCGAGCTCAAAAACCCCGAGTTCGCTTCGCTTCTGCTCGGAGGCGTCGACGTGGAGAGGGCGTACGTCGCCGCTCACGCCGACGAGATCCTTCCCGCCGCGATGAGATTCGCGGTCAGGGAGGCGGGCAGAAAGATGGCGGGGCGCCTCGCTGACAACGACGCGCGCGTTCCGGAAAACGGATCCGCCGCGCGGAGCGCCGCGCTCCCCGTGAGCGACGTGCGCGCTCTCACCCGCGCGCAGAGGCAGGAGATAATCCGCCGCGTGGGGAAGGGCGAGGTGATCAGGTTTTAATACCGGAGGCTGTCACCTCATCCGCCGCCTGACGGCGGCACCTTGTCTTCCCTGCGGGGTTCGGTCAGGCGCGGCTCTGACAGCCCACCGGGCTGTCATTCACTCCCGCGCCGTGCGCTTCGCTACCCTCAAGGGGAAGGCTTTAAAAGAAAGGAGAAACATCATGGCTAACCACGTAAACGCAACGACCGACGTCTCCCCGAACGATCTGTCCGCGGAGATGAAAACCTTTTACGACATGGCCCTCATCGACGAAGCGGGACCCATGCTCGTACACGACCAGTTCGGTCAGAAAAGACCGATCCCGCAGAACGGAGGCAAGACGATCCAGTTCCGCAAGTTCGACAGTCTGCCCAAGGCGACCGCGCCCCTCACCGAGGGCGTGACTCCCGACGGACAGCGCCTTTCCGTATCCTCCGTCACCGCGACGGTCTCTCAGTACGGCGACTATATCACGCAGTCCGACGTGCTCGAACTGACCGCGCTCGACAACACGATCCTCGAGGCGACGAAACTTCTCGGCAGACAGGCGGGCCTCACGCTCGACTCGATCACGAGAAACGAACTGCTCAAGGGCACGAACGTAAACTACTGCCCGAAACTCTCCGGTGCGACGGAGACTCCCGTCACGTCGCGCGCCGATCTCGACGACACGTGCAAGCTGACCGTCGACGTCGTGGGACAGGTGGTCGCGAAGCTCCGCGCGCAGAACGCGCCGACGATAAACGGCGATTACGTCGCCGTCGTCCATCCGTACGTCGCGTACGATCTGATGCGCGACCCCGAGTGGATCGACGCGCACAAGTACGCCGAGCCAGAGAACCTGTTCACGGGCGAACTCGGTAAGATCTCCGGCGTCAGATTCGTCGGAACGACCGAGGCGAAGGTCATCCACGGCGCCGATCTCGCGTCGGGTTCGAGGAACCTTATGGTCAACGGCGCGATCACCGCGAACACGACCAAGCAGATCACGTTCGACGGCGGAACGCTCGCCGCGGACGAGATCAAGGGCAGATATATCGTCGTCGACGGGGTGACGTACAAGGTCGCGGGCAACACCACGACGAAGATCATCGTCGAGGGCGATCACAACCTTCCGGCGATCGCGAACGACACCGTGATCTATCCCGAGGGCAACTCGACCGGCGGCGCGGTGTTCTGCACCCTCATCATGGGTCAGGGCGCGTACGGCGTTACCGAAGTCGAGGGCGGCGGCCTCGAGACCATCGTCAAGCAGAAGGGCTCCGCCGGAACCGCCGACCCGCTCGATCAGAGATCGTCCGTCGGCTGGAAAGCGACGAGGACCGCGGAACTGCTTATCCCGCAGTATCTCGTGAGAGTGGAATCCTGCTCGCCGAGATTCTCGGGCAGCGCGGCCGCTAACTAAAGGGAAACCGGCTGCCGGGGCGCATTTTGCGCCCCGGAGCGCCGG
>JAFWPR010000141.1 GCA_017545225.1 Clostridia bacterium | reverse complement strand
TGTCCTTCCTTTTTTTTCATTTTTTGCTTTCCCGCTAATAAATGCTTTAAAACTAAAAAAATAATACCATATAAAATATCTTCTTCTGTAAAGATGGTATAAATCATAAAGAATTAGGTGTAAATTGGTGAATTACGCCAATTTACCATCATATATAATCAAATTCAGTACTTTTTATAACTATTGGTTATATTTAAGCAGAAAGACAAGGGCAGTTATACTCTTGCCTTTAGATTCGTTAAGCGCAAACAGTTGTTTTCATCCAAACGAAAAAAAGTACTTTAAATAACAATGTCAACCAATGGGGCATCAGTTTTATGACATCACTCCTTACTGTTTGCATTCCGTGTCCCCCCATAGGTGCCCCTACAGCGTTTTTTTCTTATATGTATCTAAATAGCTGTTGCTCCAGACGGGCAGATCTTAAACGGTCGTTGATGGTCCTCGATAGATCAAAGACATATATAAACGTGACAGATAATCTCAAACGACAAAACCAGCTCACATGGAAAAAACAAAAAGCTCTGTCCGAAATCGGGCAGAGGAAATGTATTATTCGTTGCTTTTTATTGTTTTTCACCTTATTCAGAAAAAAACATCATGAATCTGCTTTTTGAATATTTCGTGTTAAATGCAGTAAAATAATGATAAAACGGGTGTGCAACCGAAGTGCAACCGGCGTGCAATGGGCCAAGTTTTTAACGATTTCAAGCTTTCCCAAGTTAACTCATAAAAAGCCCGGAATCCCTTGCTACACAAGGGCTTAGAACATTTTAAGATAAAAAAGAGCAGGCCCGAAAACCTGCCTTTTTTCTCTGAGTGACTGGTCGCCTTTGCCTTCGGCAAAAGCGGTTAAGAATCGCTTCGCGATTCTTACACGCGAAAACGGGGGGATACTGTAGTTTGACCGTGAAACAATTTCTAATGAACAAGGCGCAGGTTTCACCTGCGCAGTGACTGGTCGCCTTTGCCTTCGGCAAAAGCGGTTAAGAATCGCTTCGCGATTCTTACACGCGAAGACGGGAGGTACTGCAGTTTGACCGTGAAACAAGTTATAATGAACAAGGCACAGGTTTCACCTGCGCAGTGACTGGACTTGTCGCCTTCGCCAAAAATGAGCGAAGCGGTAGTGACACCGGGCGAAGGCGGTTTTCCGCATGGGTCTCGGACGTAAGAATTTCCGAAAGGAAATTCTTATCCGCCCTTTGGCTGAGCAAAGCGAAGTCAAAGGCGATTGAACCAGCGGCAGGGGCCGGGAACCCCCAAAGCTCGGCAAGCTCGCTTCGGGGAACCCCGGACCACGGGGGTCTCAATTTATATAACCAACGTTATTCAAACATGCTGCGGGTGGAACGCCCGCAGAGTGACTGGACTTGTCGCCTTCGCCAAAAATGAGCGAAGCGGTGACGACACCGGGCGAAGGCGGTTAAGAATTGCTTCGCAATTCTTACGGTGGTTCAAGTGCGTTCATGCTTATATGAAAACAGGGACAGGCAATGCCTGTCCCTGTTTTCATCTGAGTGACTGGACTTGAACCAGCGGCCTCTACCACCCCAAGGTAGCGCGCTACCAACTGCGCCACACCCAGATCTGCTCGCGGGGGTCGGTTACCCCGCGAAATAGTATTGTATCACAATTCGGATTTTGTGTCAACCCTTAATTTCACGTTGTTTTGCGGTTTTTGATGACCTTCATGCGCGAGAACTCTTCCCTCTCGCGCTCCTCAAGGATCGACGTGATCTCCGCGACGGTGCGCTCCGTTTCGGGGATGATGACGTTCTTGAGCGCCTCGGCGCGCTTGACGGTGACGCGGACCGCCTCTTTGAGGCGGGCGACGCTGTTTTCGATCCGCGCGCTCTCGGCGGCGAGGTGCTTTACCTTGACGAAATCGACGTACGCCTCGTCGAAGAACGAGTCCGCGACCTGCGGGACGTACGGCGGCAGCGCAGGGGTCTTTTCGTCGTATTCGACCGAGGGGATCTCGATGCCCATGAGCGAGCGGAAACGTATTCTGAGGCAGTCGTCGACGGGGATCGATCTGATGATCTCCACGCGCTGACCGCCCGCGACGTTCGCCCTCTGGAGCGCGGCGTAGGCGGCGGCGAAGACGTCGCCGGTCTTCTTTTTCAGCTCCTCCGCCTCCTTCTCGTATTTGAGAAGCTCCCGCAGGAGGATATTGCGTTTTTTGTCCAGTAGCTCGTACCCGGAGCGGGCGAGCTCGAGTTTTTTCTTTTCGGCTAAAAGGTTGCCCTTCGTAGGCGCAATACTCGCCATTCGCCCAACTCCTTTCGGCAGATTTCCGGCACGACTTTACCCTCTGTAATACTTATCGAGTATCTTGTCTTCGATCCTCGACAGCGATTCTCTCGGCAAGATCGAGACGACGTCCCAGAGGATGTCGAGCGATTCCTCGATGCTCCGCCGCTCGTCAGTTCCCTGCGTGAGGAACTTCTGCTCGAAGAGCCGTCCGAACTCGAGATATTTCTTATCCTGATCTGAAAGTTCCTCCTCGCCGATGACGGAGGCGAGCGATTTCGCCTCGGCGACCTTGGCGCAACATGCAAATGCTTGTGCAGAGATCGCTGCGTGATCTTCCCTCGTGTAGCCCTCGCCTATCCCGTCCTTCATCAGTCGCGACAGGCTCATCAGAGCGGAACAAGGCGGATAGACGCCCGCCGTCTCGAGCGCGCGGTCGAGAACGATCTGTCCCTCGGTGATATACGCGGTGAGGTCGGGGATCGGATGTGTGATATCGTCACCCGGCATCGTCAAAATAGGCAATTGTGTAACAGAGCCCTCGCTTCCCTTCACGATCCCTGCGCGCTCGTAGAGCGACGCGAGATCGGAGTACAGATACCCCGGAAAGCCCTTTCTGCCCGGGATCTCACCCTTGAGCGATGAGATCTCGCGCAGCGCCTCGGCATACGACGTCATGTCGGTCATAATGACGAGGACGTGCATGCCCTCCTCGTAAGCGAGGTATTCCGCGGCGGTCAGCGCGCAGCGCGGCGTCAGTATCCTCTCGACGATCGGGTCGGACGAGAGGTTCAGGAACGTCACCGTTCTGCCGACGACGCCCGCCTCCTCAAAACTGCGGCGGAAATAGTCCGCTACGTCTCGTTTTATGCCCATCGCGGCGAACACGATACAGAAACCCGCGCCGCCGCCGTCCTTTATCTTCGCCTGGCGGGCGATCTGGACGGCGAGTTCGTTGTGGCTCATACCGGAGCCGGAAAATATCGGCAGCTTCTGCCCTCTTATCAGCGTCATCAGCACGTCGATCGACGAGATCCCCGTGGTGATGCAGTTCTGCGGGTAGGTACGCGAGACCGGGTTGATCGGTTCGCCGTTTATATCCTTCACTTCCTCCGCCGGGATCGCGCCGAGACCGTCGACGGGCTTACCCGCTCCGTTCATCGTACGGCCGAGCAGAGAGCGGGAGAGCGGAAGCGACGCGGGAAGCCCCGTGAACGACGTTTCCGTCTTTTCGGGCGCCATTCCGCCCGTTCCCTCGAATACCTCGACAACCGTTCTCTCTTCGTCGAGCGCGGTCACTCTGCCGTGACGCTCGCCGCCCGATCCGTCCCGGATCGTGACGACCTCGTCGTAGGCGGCCCCCGGTATCCGTTTCAGAATCAGGAGCGGCCCCGCTATGCTTTTCGCGCCTTTATAATATACGACCATAAGTCACCTCTCAGCGTTCCGCCTTCGCGATCGCGGCGTCGATCCTCTTCCTGATCGCGTCACAGACGGAAAAGTCGTCGTTCGGAATCTCGTATTTCATACGGGAAACGTCCTCGAAAATGCCGGTCGCCGATATATGCGAGACCGGTACGGCATCCGCGACGAGGCGCGACGCCGAGTCGTAGAGATAAAGAATGATCTCCATCATCTTCATCTGTTTTTCGAGCGGGACGAACGTGTCGACCGCGTGGTATGCGTTCTGCTGCAGGAAGCCGTTTCTGATAACCTCCGCCGTCAGCAGGATCAGCTTCTGATCGTCCGGGAGCACGTCGTCGCCGATGAGCTTGACTATCTCTTCGAGCTTTTTTTCACGCGCGAGAAGCGACGCGACCCTCTTCGAGTAAACGCTGAACCGCTCGCCGACGTTCGCGGCGAACCAATCCTCGAGTTCGCGCCCGTATTCGGAATAGCTGTCGATCCAGTTGATCGCGGGATAGTGGCGCGCCCATGCGAGCGACTTATCGAGCGCCCAGAAGCACCTGACGAAGCGTTTCGTGTTCTGCGTGACCGGCTCGGAGAAGTCGGAACCCTGCGGGGAGACCGCGCCGATCAGCGTGACCGAACCGACGCCGCCCGAGAGCGTTTCCGCTCTGCCCGCCCTCTCGTAGAATTCCGCGAGGCGCGACGGCAGGTAGGCGGGATATCCCTCCTCCGCGGGCATCTCCTCGAGACGCCCCGAGATCTCTCGCAGCGCCTCCGCCCAGCGCGAGGTCGAGTCCGCCATGACGGCGACGTCGTAACCCATATCTCGGTAGTACTCCGCGAGCGTGATGCCCGTGTAAACGGACGCCTCTCTCGCGGCGACGGGCATATTGGACGTGTTTGCGATCAGGCACGTCCTCTCAGTCATCGGCCGACCCGTGCGCGGGTCGGTAAGCTCGGAGAATTCGGTGAGGACCTGCGTCATCTCGTTGCCGCGCTCGCCGCAGCCGACGTAAATGATAACGTCCGCGTCGCACCACTTGGCGAGCTGGTGCTGTGTCATCGTCTTGCCCGTGCCGAAGCCTCCGGGGATCGCCGCCGTGCCGCCCTTCGCGACCGGGAACAGCGAGTCGATAACGCGCTGACCCGTGACGAGAGGCTCGGACGGAGGCAGATACTTCACGACCGGTCTTCTTTTTCTTATCGGCCACTTCTGTGCGGCCTTCAGTTCCGTCTTTTCCCCGTCCTCCGTCTTCAGTACTGCGAGCACGTCTGCGACGGTGTACTCCCCGTCGGGTACCGCCGACTCGACCGTGCCCCGCACTCCGGGCGGGACCATGCATTTGTGGATCAGCGACGGCGTCTCGGGAACGGTCGCGAAGACCGCGCCCTCCTCCAGCTCGTCGCCCGGTTTTACCGTAATCGTATACGGGCGCTTCACCGTCTCGTCGAGCGCCGGGACGGAACAGCCGCGTCCGATGAATTTGCCTTCTTTTTCTTCGAGAGCGCGCAGAGGTCTGCCTATACCGTCGAATATGTTGTCGAGGATCCCGGGTCCGAGCGTCAGCGAGACGGGAGTTCCCTCTCCGACGATCTCTTCTCCGAGCGTCAGCCCGCCTGTCGGCTCGTAGACCTGTACGGTCGCGCCCGACTCGGTGACGGCGATGACTTCTCCGAGGAGCCCCTCGCGCCCGACTCTTACCGTTTCGGAGACGAAAAAGCCCGCCGCGGACGAGGTGACGACCGGTCCGTTTATCGCTTTGATGATCGCGTTTGCCGTCATCTTGCCGCCTCCTCGCAACTTGAAAGTCCCCGCGACGCGGCAGATCTCATTTCCCTGACCGCAGTCCCGAACGAAAGGTCGCAGACCATACCGCGGCTGTCGCATATCAGCCCGCCGAGTTTAACCCGGTCGGAGACCTCGACCTTGATCCCGCCCGCCGCCTTCGAGACGGCAGGGGCGAGTTTTTCATCCTCACGCCTGATGAGGATAACCCTGTCCTCCTCGTCCTTCGTGAGATCCGCGATCTTTGCCGCCGCGTCTTTCATATACTTTTCATAGTCGGCCGTCGCGGTGAACCACACGAGTTTGTTCTCCGCTCTTCCGAGGATACGCGTCACCGCCTCCTCGCGCTCTTTCGCCACCTCCGCGGTAAACTCCGCTTCGGCTTCCGCGGCGCGCGCCGCGGCGCGGGCTTCCGCCCTCGCAATATCGCGTCCGAGTCGGCTCTCCGCCTCGGCTCTCGCCTCCTCGCGCGCGGCGATAACGCGTTCTTCGGCGCGGCGGTCCGCTTCCTCTTTTATCCTTTTCGCCTCGACGTCGCCGGCGTACGAGATCGCCGCCAGAAACGCCTCGGTTTTCTTTTTCTCTGTCATGACGTCCTCCCATGACGGTCCGGAATACCGACGATAAGGCACTCCCTTTCGGATCTTTTTATCTTTTCGATCTCGTCTTCGAGGAGCGCGCAAAGCTTCTCCGTCACGAGTATTATCCCGATATCGGGATTACCGGCGGCGGAGAAGAGAGCGCGCAGCGCCTCCTCCCTGCCCGCGACGACGACTCCCTCGACTCCCGCGAGGCGCATACCCGTGGCGGAGTCGGTGTTGTCGCTGATGAGAAAATATTTCATACTTTCGAAAGAATGAGGATCGAAACGAGAAGGCCGTAAAGCGCGATACCTTCTCCGAGCGCGACGAAGATAAGCGCTTTACCGAACGCCTTCGGATCCTCGGACGTCGCGCCTATCGCGGCGGGAGCGCCCGCGGCGACCGCTATGCCGCCGCCTATGCCGGAAAGACCCGTGACGAGCGCGGCGGCGATATACGCCATACCGGCGGCAAATCCGCCGACCGTACCCGTATCGGCCGCCGCGTCCGCGGCGGCGGGAGCGTCGCCCTCAGCCGATACGGCGAGCGCGAGCGAACAGACGAGAACGCCGGCGAGCAGCGCCGCCGCTATGTGGGCGAAAGTCGCTTTTTTTGCCGATCCGCCGCGTCTTACGAATCTGCGGCAGAAATACGAGGACGCCGCGACGACTGCGGCGGGGATGACAATCAGAACTGCAAGCATTACGGGATTCATTTTCAATTCCTCCTCAGGTTGAGTTTATCGGGATTTACGTAGCGGTGGGCGACCGTCGCCCTCCCATCTGAGTTTATCTTTATTACGGTGCCTCCGTTGCAGTTTTCGTCCCAGTCCCATCCGGGACCCGCTTTGAGCGAGAAGACGAAGCGGACGCCGCGGTAATTTACCGAGAAGTTCGACGCGTGGTTGTGACCCGCGATAAGCGTTTTCGTGTGGTCCTTTTCGAGGACCACATCAAAGAAGCCGTTATCCTCGGGATAAGAGGAAACGTCGCGCATGACACCGAACGAGTCCTCGTACCCTTCCGCCCAGCACCCGGTCTGCGCGCATTCCGCGGAATCGACGGAGTACGGGTCGACGCCCGGCTTGATCGCCGCGGCGATCGCCAAGTTATACGTGTAGGCGGGAATGTGCATTATCACCGTCGACTCGGGAACGCCCTTTTTTTTGAGTTCGCCGATCGTCTCCCGATACCACTTTATCTGCTCTTCGGACAGATCGGAATACCCTTTCGAGATCTCGCCTTTTTCGTTCACCCACGGCTTCATGTCGTGCGTGTCGACGAGAAATACGGCGTGGACGGGTCGGCTGCCCTCGCTGACGAGGACGACGTAGTTGCCGACGCCGAGTTCGGGGGGACCCGCCTCGAACGTGAAGCCGGGCCGCTTTGCCATGACTTCGACGGCGTCCCTGACCGGGCCCTCTCCGTCCAGCTCGTCGTGGTTGCCGAAGATCGGCGCCCACGGAACGCCCGTCGAGGCGAGCAGATCCGCGAGTTTCGCGTACGAGTCGAGATGACCCGCCTGGGCGAGGTCGCCGCTGACCGTGATGAGGTCGGGGCGGACGGACTCGACGAGAACCTTTACCGTTTCGGAGAGCACGTCGCTTTTTCCGTTCTCCCAGTCTTCGTTCTGAAGCTGGGGGTCGGAAAGATTCAAGATAACAAAATCGCGCCCGGGGTCTTTTTCAAGATATATCATTTGTCGTCCCTCCTGACACTGACGGGAATAAACGGTCTGCCGCCGCCCTCGTAGAAGCGGCTGAACATCTCGTAGAATTCAAGTCTCAGCACCTGTATGCCGACGAGAAGACCCTCGATCGCGCATACGACGACGTTGCCTATCACGACGATGAGCCACCAGGCGAAACCGGAGCTCATATTCGCAAGCGTGAAGACGACGGTCATCATGCCCGCGTGGACGAGGACGAACGCGCCTACGCGCAGGAAACTCATCGTGTTTGTGACGTACGAGAGGACGGACTCAAAGAGCTCAAAGAAGCTCTGAGCGAGATACCCTCCCCATTCCGTTTTCTCACCGCTCCTCGTAACGAGCGCGGTGAGCGGCTCGCGCAGATAGATGAGAAGAAGAGGCAGGACGATCAGGAAGATGACGTACGGGACCGAAAACGGCGATCCGCCGAGCATGACCGATGAGAGAAGGCCCCAAACGACAGCGCCGTAAAAGACGAGACCCGGTATACCGTTCGGCCCGAACAGGAGCGACCCCCAGTCGCGGCGGCGCGCCGAGACGAAGCAGTTGAGGATCATCGCGAGCACGACGAGCGCGACGCCTATGCCGACCGCCGCGTAGATGATCGTTCCCGCCGTGGCGGGCGCCATCACCTCGATCGGTTTGCCCTCGATGCCGAACAGAGCGCGGTAAACGGGATCGAGCACGTGCTCGAAGCCGAACACCGATCCGTAGATCAGACCGAAAAACGCGGAACTGACGCCGCATCTTATCAGGATCCGTCCGAGCTGCATCTTCTTGATGCGCCACATCAGATATCCGACGACGGACACGAGCAGACCCTGCCCGAGATCGCCGAACATGATGCCGAACAGAAGGATATACGTTATCGCGACGAACGGCGTCGGGTCGATCTCCCCGTAGGACGGGGTGCCGAACATTGTGACGAAGAACTCGAACGGGCGGAACACGCGCGGGTTTTTGAGGATGACCGGCACGTTCTCCGTTTTCGGGTCGGGTTCGGTCACCGCCGCTTCGACGCCCTCCCCCTCAAGCGATTTCTTTATTTTCCCGGCTTCGGTTTTCGGGATCCATCCCGTGAGGACGAATCCGTCGCCGCCGTCGACGGCGAAGCGCGTGATCTCGGACAGCATCCGCGCGTCGGCGAGCGTCCTTACGACCTTGCCGATCCTCGCGCCCTCCGATATGATAAGATCCGCCTTGCCTTTTCCGTTGTCAGCCACGACGCCCTCGAGCGACTCGATCTTCGCGCGGGTCGAGATCAGCGTATCGCGCACCGAGGCGATCCCCTCGGGCAGGTCGATCCTCTCGAATCCGAGACCGGAGAGGAACCGCGCGACCTCATCCTCCTTGCCCTTCGGGAAGAGGACGGCGACGTAAGCCGAGGAGCCCGATGCCGAGCATTTTACCGTCCTGATCCTTTCGCTCTCTTTGAGCGAAGGGAGCGCGTCGAACGAGCCCGTCGGCATCACACCCGTCATGAACGACGTGAACTCCATCCGGGAGAGGCGGTCAACGTCGAGATCGGCGTCCGCAAAGTGCGACAGCGTCGCCTCGCGTTCTCTTTCCCCTTTGATCTGCTCTTCCGTCTGTTCCGCCCTTTCCTTTATCGCTCTGAGGCGGCGGATATACGTCTCGGCTTCCGCAATCGCGTCGTCGGTGCCGACGCCCGGAAGGCGTTCTCCTTCGGGCGCGACGAACCCCTCGGGCAGGTACGAGAGCAGTTCGCTCTCGGCGGCGGCGCATCGTCCGTCGCCCTGAGACAGGTCCGTTCCCGAGCGCAGCGCGGGCGCCTCCGGAGAGAAGCACCCCGAGAGAAGAAGAACGCGCGCAGCCGCGTCAAGGCGCGACACGGGTCCCGTGACCCGCAGAGCACTTACTTTATTGACCGACATAACGCGTCACCTCCCTTCGTCGGTTATGAGCATTTCTCTTATGGCGTCGGGGGGAATACCGTATCTCTTCCCCTCGATTATCTTTATTATATTGTCGCACTCGACGGATACGACGTTGTAGTACGACGCCGTGACCGCCGCTGACGACTGAGAATATCTTATCAGTCTGCAGCTTTCGTAAAAGACTCTTCGGACGGGGGCCTCGTCGACCGTGCGGCACCTGTCGAGGACGGTCAGCAGTTTTCTCATCTCCCGGTCGGCACGCGCCGCCGCTATGACGCCGTCCGCGCCGTCCGCCTTCGCCATCGCCTCAGCCGTCCCGCGTTTCATCCCGCCTCCCGGGATCATCGCCGACAGCACGTCGTCCGGCGAAGGCTGAAAATACTTTTTCAGCCGGTACGCGGCCGCCACGTTTTCAAGGTCGATCCGGTCCCTCAGCATCCGCGCGATCTCGGGGTATGCCGTGCCTCCCTTTTCGTCTTCGAAGAGGGCGACCGCGCCGGTGTAGTATTCTGCCCGCAGAGCCGCCTCAGCCTTGATGAAGTCGACGGCGTCCGCATCCTCGGGGAACGCGTCGAGGATCTTTCTGTACCGTGACGCTCCGACCGCTTTTGCGATCTCCTTCACCGTCCGCGCACCGAGGACCTCGTCCACGTCGAACGAGAGGTGGCTGTCGATATACGCCGAGCCCGTGAAACTGCCGCTGCCCGGCGGGTCGACCACGCCCGGGGTGATGGCGTACAGAGCGCGGAGGATCGTTTCGACCTCCACCGTCGAGATTATATATCCCGCGAGTTTTCCGCCGACCGTTATCTCGAATCTCAAAAGGCGCTCAAACTCCGAAAATCGCGCGCGGCGAACCGCGTCCTCAAGCGCGCGTCTGCCGACAGATATACCGAGCGAACGCGTAGCGTCCGAATACGTCGGGATATTCGAGAGATATCGGGCGACCGAGTCCCCCGCGATCATCTCGTCGTAATCGGACGGGGTGAGACGCCAACCGTACATTGAACGGATCTTGGCGACGATCGCGCCCGAAGCGCCGCTCAAAGCGCGCCCTCCGTGATCTCGCGGACGATGGCCGCGGCGATCAGATCGCCGTTTTCCGCCTCGGCGCGCTTGATCGACTCTATTTTGGCGTCGGCCTCCGCGCGCGCGGCGGCGATCGCCTCGTCCGCCTTCGCGTCGGCGGCGCGCGCCGCCTCGGCGATCTTTTCACGGACGGCTTCGCGCTCCGCGTCCGCCGCGTCCTCGCACTCGCCGGCGCGTGAAGCGGCGACGGAATCCGCGTATTCGCGGGCTTTTCTGACCTGTTCTTTCGCCCTCTCGTCGACCGTCGTTATCCTTTCGATAGCGGGATCCAATCCGATCACTTCCTTGAAAGTTTTTTATTGTGGATATTTTACTCCTTTAATATTAAAGTGTCAATATAACTCTATTGAATAACAGGCGGTTTTGTGGTACAATATTTCGCGTAAAAACCAAAAGACCCGCCCCCGTCGGGGCGAGTCTCGCGACGATTTTCAGTTTCAGTCAGCGGGTTCCGGATAAACCTCTTCTTCCGGCTCCTCCGGGATCGGCTCTTCCGCCGCAGCTGCGGCTTCTTCGGCCGCCGCGGCTTCCGCTCTCGCGACCTCTTCGTCGTACGCGCGAATAACGGCCGTTTCGAGTTCGGCGCGGAAATCGGCGTTGATCGGGTGGACGATGTCACGGTACGTTCCGTCCGGATTCTTCCTCGAGGGCATAACGATAAAATGCTTGTCCCTCACGTTTATAACCTTTATGTCGTGCAATGCGAGCTGAGAATCAAAAGTCACTGATACGATCGCTTTCATCGGACCGTCGTCAAAGAGTTTTCTTACTTTCACGTCTGTGATCAACATGGTATTTCCCCCGTCGGTTTTGGTCTGTACAATTGTACAATCCTATATTACAGAGATTATATGAACAAAAATAGCATGCTTTATGTATATTTTCTGAATTTTATGTATTTTCATATGTATAAACGTGGTATTTGATGATACAATAGAGAAAATGGTCTAATTGTATCCCGAAATTGACCGAAAGGACAGGTTCCGGATATGGCGCTTGACAATACGCACTACGGATTTGAAAAAATCAACGAAATGATCGGCTCCTCGCCGAAAAAGATCTTTTTCGCGGGAGTCGGCGGCGTCTCCATGAGTTCGCTCGCCAAAGTCTGCGTTCTGCGCGGACACTCCGTCTCGGGTTACGACAGGACCGAGAGCGACCTGACGCGGAAGATCTCCGAGGAGGGCGTGAAAGTCGTCTACGATTCCCTGCCCGAATACGCGGACGCGTCGGATATCGTCGTTTACACCGTCGCGATGAACGAGAGCGACCCCGTCATAAAGCGCGCGCGGGAACTCGGCCGTCCTCTGATCTCTCGTGCCGACTTTCTCGGATATATTATGAAAGACTACCCCGTCAGAGTCGGAGTCTCCGGCATGCACGGCAAGAGCACGACGACGGCGATCGCCGCGTCCGTCTTCGAGGCTGCGGGTCTCGACCCGACCGTCTTCGGCGGCGCGCGGATGAAAAAGACGGGCGAGTGCAATCTGATCGGCGGGCGCGAGTGCTTCGTCTTCGAGGCGTGCGAGTATATGGGCTCATTCCTCGACTTCTACCCAACCCTGCCCGTCGTCCTCAACATCGATATGGACCATCCCGACTATTTCAAGTCGATGGATATGATAATCGACCACTTCGCGGCGTTCATGAAGAAATCGGACCGCGCCGTCGTGAACGGCGACGATATCGAGGTCGCCGAAGCCGTGAAGCGCGCGGGAGTCGAGCCGATCACGTTCGGCAGATCGCCTTCGTGCGACTATACGCTCGGCGGCGTGAGCATCGGTCCCCGCTCGTCGTCCTTCGACGTGCTTTACCGCGGGGAGTTCCTCACTCACGCCGAGATCAACGTCCCCGGCGAGCATATCGCCCTCGACGCTCTCGCCGCGGCGGCGGCGGGCCACGCTTCGGGGATCTCGCCCGAGGCGATCGGACGCGGCCTCTCCTCTTACGCCGGTATAAACAGAAGGATGGAATTCGTCGGCAAGACGGCGCGGGGCACCGACGTGTACGACGATTACGCGCATCACCCGACAGAACTGAACGCTACGCTGAAAACTGCGGGGCGTATGGGATACGAGAAACTCTTCGTCGTCTTTCAGCCGCACACGTTCTCTCGTACGAAGGAGCTGTTCGACGAATTCGCATACGTTCTCGCGGGATCGCTTGCGGAGAAGACCGTCCTCGCGCCGATCTATCCGGCGCGCGAGACGAATATCTACGGAGTAACGTCCGACGGACTCGCCGCGGCGGTCAAGAACAGGGGCGCGGACGCGGTGAGCGCCGGTTCGCTCGACGAGGCGGCGGAGATGATAAAAGAGATCGCGGGCGACGGTGACTGCGTCGTCGTAGCGGGCGCCGGCGATATCGACCGCCTTCCAGCAATGCTTACGGAGAAAGAATGATGGCGGATCGCTGCGTAATTATCACGGGCGGGGACGAAGAGCCGATCGGCGGCGTCTCGGGCGCGTTCGTTATCGGATGCGACAAAGGATGTCTTTACGCTCAAAAACAGGGGATCGTCCCCGATCTCTGCGTCGGCGATTTCGACTCTTACGGCGGCCCTCTTCCGGAGGGCGTGAAAACCGTCCGTCTGCCCTCCGAAAAGGACGATACCGACACCGTATACGCCGTGAAGTACGCGCTCGGGCTCGGTTTCAAAAAGATTACGGTCCGCTGTGCGTTCGGCGGGCGGCTCGATCACACTCTCGCCAATCTCGAAACGCTCGTTTACGCGGCGGAGGCGGGCGCCGTCGCCGAGGCGACGGGAAACGGAGAGTACGCCGTCGCTTTCGGCCCCGGGGCGGGAGAAGTGAAGGTCCCGCGGCGCGAGGGGTATTCCCTCTCCCTTTTCGCCGGGTGCGGCGAGGCGCGGGAAGTCACGGTAAAAGGGACGAAATACGAGATGGAGCGCGGGACGCTCACGGGCTCGTTCCCTCTCGGAGTGAGCAACGAATGGGCGGCGGACGTGGCGACGGTCTCGGTCGGTTCGGGAACGCTGCTGATAATCACGTCAAAAAAGGAAAAATGAAAAAATACGGCGTCCTTCGCCGTAAATATTAACGGATAAACGAAATGAGTTTTGAAAAAAAGATAAAAGGCGCGATATTCGACTTCGACGGGACTCTGTTCGACTCGATGCACATATGGGCGACGGTGAGTTCCGACTACATAAGATCAAAGGGCATCGAGCCGGAGCCCGATATCGACGAAAAATACAAAAAATTCACGCTCGACGAGGCGGTCGGATATTTCCGCCGGGAATACGGTCTTAACGTTTCCCCCGAGGAGATCAAGACCGGCTTTTACGAGGTGGTGGAGCCGAAATACTTCAAAGAGGTCATGCCGAAGCCGGGGATACCGGAGCTGCTCCGCGCGATGAAGACGGCGGGGATCCCCGCCGCGGTCGCCACGGTGACGGACGCGTACCTCATAGAGGCGGCGCTGCGCCGGTGCGGTCTTCTCGACCTTCTGACGGGCGTATTCTCGTGTCAGACGCTCGGGCTCTCCAAAGAGGATCCGAGGATCTTCGACACGGCGCGGGCGACGCTCGGAACGGAAAGGGCTGACACCGCCGTAGTCGAGGACTCGCTTTTCGCCGCCACGACGGCGCGCGCCGCGGGTTATATCGTCGTGGGCGTGTGGGACAGATTTGAAAAACCGACCGCCGAGCTTGAAAAAATGGCGGACGCATACGTCAAAGACACGCGGGAGCTCGCCCGCGTGATAGGAGTATAAAGCAAAGGAGAAAAAAGATGAAAAGACTGCTCTGCGCGATCCTCGCCGTCCTTATGCTGGCCGGTACGCTTGCGATCGCGGCGAACGCCGCGGGCGTTGATTTCAAGGACGTGCCGAAGGACAGATGGAGTTATCAGTACGTCCGGTACGCGACGGACAAGGGTTACCTGAAGGGCGTAGGCGGGGGACTGTTCGACCCCGAGGGAACGACGACCCGCGCGATGGTCGTGACCGTTCTCTGGCGGCGCGACGGTTCGCCCGAAACGGCGTGGCGATCCGATTTCAAGGACGTGCCCGACGGCGAGTGGTACTCGGAGGCCGTAATATGGGCGAAGGACTCGGGCGTCGTTATGGGCGTTTCCGCCGACAGGTTCGATCCCGACGGGGAGATCACGCGCGAACAGCTCGCGACGATGCTCTGCCGTTACGCGGACGGCAAGCACATATACGTTGGCGACCGCGACGATCTGTCCGCCTTCAAGGATAAGGGCAAGATAAGCGACTGGGCGGACGACGCCGTCCGCTGGGCGGTCGCGGTCGGTCTTATCGCCGGCGTGACGAGCACTACGATCGAACCGGGCTCCGACGCGACGAGAGAACAGCTCGCGACGATCCTCAAAAGATTCGACGAAAAATGCGTGATCAAATACGCGGAGCCCGTTCTCATCAGCCACTATACTGAAAAGCCCTATCCGCTCGTCGAGGACGCCGATATCTACGTCTCGACCGAGGGCGACGATTCCGCCGCCGGCACGAAGGCCGCGCCGATCAGGACTTTCGCGCGCGCCGTCGAGATGGTCAGGGATAAAAAAGCGGCCAAAGAAACCTCCGTCGTCGTCGCTTTCTTTGCGGGCGACTACGGCGATCCCGCGGT
Source organism: Clostridia bacterium (assembly GCA_017545225.1). Classification (GTDB taxonomy): domain Bacteria; phylum Bacillota; class Clostridia; order Oscillospirales; family CAG-272; genus RUG11130. Next base: position 1,901 of record JAFWPR010000141.1, on the reverse strand, counting down.
GAAGATGACCGCCGCGGACAGCGGAACGAAGGACGCGCCCGTGATATACTGCGCGTACGGGGACGGCGACGTCGTCTTCTCCGGCGGCGCGATATTCGACGAGAGCGAGTTCTCCGATCTTGACGGATCGGAAAGGACGATGTTCACGGATCGCTTCGCCGACAAGATCAAAAAAGCCGATATGTCGGTGAAATATCCCGAATACTCGGTAACCGACGTTATGTTCGGCGATTCGGGCGCGATGACCGTCGCGCGCTATCCGAACAAATACGAGGACGGCTCCGACAATCTCGTCTCGCAGTCGGAATACGTATCGAGCGATAATTCGATCAGGATCGTAAGTTCCCTGCTCACCCGCAGGATCCCGAACTATCACACGACCGAGGGCCTTTACCTCTACGGCTTCCTCACGACGGGCTGGTACAAAGACCTGCTCGAGACGGACAGCTGCACCAAGAAGGAAGACGGCTACGACTTCGGCATCCCGCATCCCGAAAAGGCGAGGATGGGATGGCTCAGGTTCGGCGAGATCGATATGCTTGAAGAATACAGCAACGTGGCGTTCGTGAACGTGTCAGAGGAGCTCGACGCCCCCGGCGAATATTTCGTCGATCCGTCGACGAAGACGCTCTACGTCTACGACCCGGCGGGTTCCTACTGCTTCCCGAAGAGCGGGATCGCCGTCAACATGGATCACACGGACTATATCACGTTCCGCGGGCTGACCTTCACCGCGTACAAGGAGTCGATGATCAAGGCGGATATGTGCCACGGGATCACGGTCGACCTCTGTACCGTCACGAAGTGCGCGGGCGATTTCGCGATCAATATCGACGGATGCGCGAAGGGGCGCGACCTCGACTGCGCGATCACCAATTCGTATTTTTCGATCTTCGCGTGCCGCCCGATCCGCGTCGTCGGCGACTGCCTCGGCTCTCACATGTTCGACCGGAACGGCAACGTTGAGATCTACAACAACTTCTTCTCGTACTCGCACCTCACCAAGGACGACGGCTGCGCCGTCCAGCTCCTCTACTGCTCCGGGGCGCACGTCCACCACAACGAGTTCGAGGATATCGGGCGCGGCGCGATCGACTACGGCGGATGCCACGACTTCGTCGCGGAGTACAACTCCTTCAAAAGATGTATGTACAACTCCCAGGACGGCGGCGTCTTCTACGCGTGGAACCGTCTTGACGACTGGGGCAACGTGATAAGATACAACGTCCTCTATCCGACCGCGTGGTACGGCGCCTATATCGACGATATCGAGGCGGGTACGACGATCTACGGCAACATCCTCTACGACGCCGTCGTCGTTATCCACGACGGAAGAAGCAGCTCGGTAAAGAACAACGTGCTCATCGATTCGGGAATCAACGTCACGGACGAGCTGCGCGAAACCGTCGTGGAGGCGAAAGAGTCCGGCGATATCGAATCGATCAAGGATCACAAGTATTACAAGCAGTGGGAATCGTTCTTCAACGATCTCTGCAAATACCCCGACAAAGAAGCGAATTTCCGCGAAAAATATCCCGAGGTCTTCGATCTGTCGCTCGATCTCGCCGATATCGACGACCCGTCGTTCGTCCTCAACCCGACCAACGAGGTCACCGGGAACGTCGTCTTCGTGAAACCGGGTAAGAAGATGTACTTCGAATTCGAAGGAGCGGCCGCGCCGTTCGTCATCAACGAGGACAATACGTTCTACACGATGAACGAGAATCCGATCTTCGTCAACCCGTCGGCGGGCGACTACCGCATCCGTCCGGACGCCGGACCCATCGACATACCCTTCGAGCTGATGGGGAGAGAGTGAGCTGCGGCAAAGCCGCAGCAGTTATGATCGCCTTCGGCGAACTATGAGTTATGATTGCCTTTGGCAAGTTATGAGTTTCCTT